>NZ_HF991121.1:0-147638 GCF_000432295.1 Bacteroides sp. CAG:189 | reverse complement strand
CTCTTTCCCTTCAGAACCACATTCGGTTTCTTTTCCATTTTCAGATAAGGAGGCAGATGCATCAATACCGGTTCGTATGGACGATCGGACAGATTTACGACACTAAACGTAAGAGTCGGTTCTTCACCACGATGGGCATCCGGAAAGGCAAATTCGTTCCGGTCCAAACGAATGGAACCGATAGCATAAGGATGTGTCTTCGTAAAATCAGTAACTTCCTGCACTACCTCGCCTACAAATTTCAAATAGACAAGGCTGGGTTGTGCATTACTATAAATACCCACAGTTTTCTCAAAATGTCCGAGTGCCTTCGCATCAAAAGTAGCACTAACCGTTCCTTTCTCACCGGGAGCGATGGGCGTTTTCGTCCAACTGGCAACGGAACAGGCACAAGAAGTGGTAACATTGGTCAATACCAAAGGCTTGTCTCCGGTATTCGTAATGGTATACTCCACATTTACAGGATGTTTCCATTCTATCTGCCCGAAGTTATGTGTCTCTTTATTGGAAGAAAGACGAGGTTGGGCAATGACAGACAAAGTAATAATAAAAAGGGTAATTATAAAGGATATACTGCGTTTCATGCTCTACATATTATATTTGGAGCACAAATGTAGGAGTTTTCAATGAGAAAAGGAACGGATTGAAAGGATTATTAAGGGTAGATGGTAAAGAATGCCGGTTACATCCATCAAAAATGTAACCGGCACTGATTGGCATTTGATTCAAAATACAACTTGTCTATCCGGACAAATACAACCGGCCTTCAAGTGTAAATCATTTTATCGTCACTTTCATCGAAGCGGAGTGAGAAACATATTCGGGTGCATATGCACTTTGGATGGTTGCCAGTCCGGTTTCATACATTCCGGCACGACTGATACGATAGCTATATTCAAGAACATAAACACCTTTGCCCAATCCATCGAAGAAGAAATTGGTTGAAGCATCTTTGATATCGACATAATAACCGAAACCGTTGTTCCAGCGATAACCGGATAACGTACCGATAGGTTCGAAACAGGCGGCACGCTGGTCTTTCAATTGGATGAAATCCATCGGACGATCCAAACGGACCGTAAGGCGTGAAACGACTTTATCTCCTACAGCCAACTCCGTAGCGGCTGTTATCGGTTGTAGCTGACGAACATTATTCACCAAACGCTCCACATACAGTTTCTTCTCTACACTCAGTTCGTTACCTTGCTGTTTCACTTGATCGATATCTTCCTGATACTGTGCATAGACTGCTCCCCAGGCGATACCGGTATCCCGTTTTTCGACAGTTATCTTACGGGCATCCACCACTTTCTTGTCAGTGAAAGTCTTTTTAATGTAGCCCAATCCGGGAACAATCGTTTTGGCAGGAGCCAAAGTTTCCAATACCTCATTAGCAACAGTAATACGTACATCACCTTGATTATCGAGCAGATTGACACCACGTTGCAACAGGGCAAAAACCGCATTTACCGTAGTCACCGGAGAATCCCATGCCTGCGTTTGCTTCTGCTTCAAGAGCCAGAGTTTCATTTCTTCCACCGTAGAGGAGTCGCCGGATACAAGTTCAAGAGCTTCCATTACCGTGACATGGGCCGGGATCTGTAAACCGCCCCAAGTATAAGGATTCTCATTGAAAGCAAAGAACATTCCCTGTTCGTCCGTCTTTGTCAAGAACTCTTTCAAAGAAGCAATAAAATTCAATGCTTCCTGCTTCCTTCCGGCTTTATCCAGCACAATGGCGGCAAGTGCCTTATTAGCCATGGAACGGCTGGTCAGCGTCTCCCCTACTTTCGACAAGAAGTAATTGTAAGCGGTCTGATTATCGGCAAGCGGCATTTTTTCACCGGAAATAGCAACAAGGTAGAGATACTTCAACGCCTCATCGGAGAGCCCTTTTACCTTTTCTCCGTTTTTCTCTGCTTTACGGATATTCTTATACTCTTCCAACGCTTCTTTATTCAGAAAACTGAAAGCAGAACGCTGCATCGTCAAGGCATCCCCTTCCAGCGGTTTACCGGTAAGCAAAGCGAGACGGGCATTCAATTCGACAATAAAGTTCGTGATAAATCGACTACCGTTCATACCTTTATACCATGCCCACGAACCATCGGACTGCTGAAGCTCTTTTAACCGGGTCAAGGCAGCAATATTGTTATTACGAATGTTGTTCAGATCGAATAAAGTAGCGATGCGCTTTTTCTGTTCTTCTTCCGTCCGGGCCTCCATCACCCAAGGAGATTCAGACAACAAGATGTTCTTCACCTCCTGATTCTTTTGCAAATTACTGAGGAAAGTCTCCTTCGTTCCGCCTTGCAACTTCCAACTATCGAACACGGCTTTGATGCGTGGCTGTGAATTCATTATATAGGCAGCCAACGTATTCGCATAATAAGCGGCAGCCCAAGAGATGGCATTATTGTTCTCGGGCATACCCAACGATGGTAATGCCTGTATGGCGTACCAAGCCGGATTACCTGTAAACTCGATAGTCAGACGACGGTCGGTAGCCGATTTGCTGTGATTATTGAATAACTTATCGAGCGGGAAAGTACGTGTTTCTTCTCCGCGAACAGGCATGGCCACAGTCTCCACCAAATCCGCTTTATTGCTAAGTACGGGTAAGAGGTGCTGCTCGCCGTCACTGAACGAACCACCATCGGCAATCATACGGCAACCCAATACATCGTATTTATCGGTAACAATAAAAAGGAAACTCACTCCCGTGCTACGTCCTGCTTCTACAGAGAACTTTTGTTTCTGCGTACTGATCACCTTTTCCGTCATCGGGTCAAAAAGAATAAAGCTAACCGTTCCGGAAATATTCTTTCCGGTAAGGTTTGCCACAGAAGCGGCTACAGAAGTTTTATCTCCCACGCGGACGAAACGCGGCAAGTTCGGAGTCAGCATAAAGTCCTTACTGGTCACAGCAGTAGCATCGATCATACCTGTCATCATTCCTTTGGTATGCGCATATCCCCGGAAATTCCAACGGGTAAGGCTCTGCGGCATGGTGAAAGAGAAAGAAACTTCCCCTTGCTCATTGGTACGAAGTTGCGGATAGAAGAAAGCGGTCTCGGCAAAATTGGTACGCAATTCTTCGGTAGCCCCAGGAAGGGTTTCTCCCGCTCCGGTATCCCTGTCGGCATCAGCCGTTTCGGCATATTCAACATCGGCTTTATCGCTGATGACGATAGACATACCCGCCTCGGCTTTCGCCATTCCGCGTACTTTTGCGCTTCCAACAACCGTTGCGTTCTGTCGATAATTACAAAGGGGTATCATTTCCTCTTCGAAAACCAGATTACTGACGTAATTGAATGGAAGCGCGAAGTGGTCGTATGCCATCGGATCTACCTTCAGGCTCTTGGAAGGGAACCAATAATTATAAGAGTTCATTCCCCAATAACCATCCATCCAGCGTGTTCCGGGCACAGAAAGGTTGTATCCGATTCTCAGGCTCTGATTATTTTTCCATATCTTATCCAGCGAAGCGTCATACATGGTAGCCAACATTTCAGCTGCGGCCGGCATTCCTTGCGGGGTTTTGACAGTCAGCTTCCACTCTTCTTCCTGTCCCGGACGCAGTTTATCACGGAATACCTCCCATTTCATTGTCAATGTTTTATCCGGCAAGCGTTTCGTCATTCTTACCGTCTGCTGATTTACGGAACCATCCTTCACAAAGCAGAAAGTAGCGGAAAGCCCGTTGCCATACGATTCTTTATAAGGATATTCAAAACGCTCAATTGAATCGGACAAACGAAGCACCTTGCTTTCCAGCATCCGGTTACCACTGAACAGATTCATCATCACATACGCGTCTTTCTTGGAAGTTCCGAAATAGAACACAGCCGGATGAGCGGCATCAAACGAGGTATTTTCTGCATAATACCAGATCGCCTTGTCTACCGGAGGGCGCTTATCTTTGATCGAGAAGAGTATGACTTCCTCTTCGCCCGTCACTTCACGACCCTGATCATCTTTGGCAGACATAACCAACAGATATTCTCCCGACGGCACAGAAGTCCATCCCGGAAGAAGCGTCTCTTTATTGGAAACAAACGTACCCGTATAAGCCGGAGTGCCTTTCATCACCTCTTCGGACTTCGCACCACCGACTACGGGATAAAGTTTGTAGTTACCCTCTACACTAACGGGCTGGCCATCAAGATTGGTAGCTTTAAAAGTCAGCTTGATGGAGTCTTCCTTGCAAACAGGATTCTGTATCTCGGCTCCCAGTAGCATTGAACGGTTTCCGACTCCTAAACTGTAAGTGGAAGCCTGCGTCTCTCCCGCCACATTCGTAACCGTCGCTTGAATCTGGAAAACATAATATCCCATATCGAACCCTTTATCACCACTCAAGGATACCGGAATCGTGAATTGTCCGTCTTCATTCAGCAAAACGGTGCCCGATGCAATAGGTTCAGCACCCAACTGCGCTCCTTGCCAGCCAAAACGCATAAAACGGGTAACTGTATAATTCAAAGGCAAATCCTGCAATGACACACCACTAAAGGTGGCCACCGTTCCTTTCACATCGATTTTATCACCCAAGCTATACGACCCGGTCATCTTATCAAAAGTTATATCGAAAGTAGGTCGCTTATACTCTTCCACGCGGATAGTGGTCATTCCTTCATCGGTAGTTAGTGTGAACGTACCGTTCAAGCAAACGGACGGCAAAGTGAATTCCGTAGCAAAGGAACCGAACTCATTGGTACGAAGCTCTTTCTTTCCAACCTCCTGCCGATTGGCATCGGTAAGCGTCAACGTATAAGTGCGATTGACAATGACATTAGCTGTATCCAGTTCCTGCTCATAAGCAATACCTTTCACATATACGGTTTGCCCCGGTCGATAAAGAGAACGGTCCGTCAGAAGTTTCACCGAATTCACCGGTTTCTTATCCGTGTAGTAATTATAACTACCGCCATAAATACCTTGCAAGGGCATTGCGGTATCATCGCCTTTGGTAGCGACTAAATAGCGGTATTCACGTTTATAGGGGAATGTTGCCTTTCCTTCGGAATCAGTAGTAAACTCCGTCAATTTCTTTTCATCGTTTGTATAAAGAGTGACAACGGCACCTTCCACAGGCTGTCCGCTCATACAGTCGAGGACAACCACTTCGTATTGGTCTCCCGGCAAACGAAGTGTCAATACCTTAAAACGGGTAACACTCAGCTTGCTTTCACTATTTTCCCGTGCCTTGGCATCGGGTACGATACGCATCACATATTCTCCGATTGCCGGAGCTTTCAACGTAAATACAGTATCCTGATTCTGATAATTCTGAGGACGCAATAAAGAATAATGCTGTTCGGCCACCCGCTTTTTCGATTGGTATAATTGCACCGTAAAACCATCTATATTCTTATGGTTCACCATCAACTTCATATCAGTATCCGGATAAACAACCTGGTCGGCACGTACATACAAAGCCGGATTCAAAATCTCCTGTTTCAAATTCTTTAAGGCATTGATGCGTTTATAGTCCGGATAAAGCCTGATAGCCTCATCACAAATCTGCAAAGCCATCACCTGTTGCTGTTTTTCCACAGCATAGCGGGCTTTGGCCAGATAAACCTCAGCACAGACATCATGCGATTTAAAATCAGCTTTCAGTTTATCGAGGCCGGTCAGATAAGGATCTTGAGTCAACCCGATTAAATTCTGTGGTGCCCGATAAGGCACAAAGGTAGGATCCGAATTCCGTTTCCAGTTCAGATAATCGAGTTTGCAGAGCACATAACCATCATCCATACCGGCTTTTTCATAAGCATCGAGCATACCTAAATAAACGTTTTCAACCGATGTCTGTACAACAGAATCTTTATCCAATCCCATTACATTGTTCAAAGCATCCACCCCTCTGCTACCCAGCAAATGAAGCATATCATGATGATAGTATTCACTGGTATCTCCGAGTTTCACAAAAGGAATATAAATGCGCGAAGAGGTATTCAACAGCAATCCCGTATCCTGCAAAGAACCGGCTGTATATTTCATCACCTGTTGCACGAACATATTACTGCTCCATTCCCGTATATCGGAGGAGGGAGCTTCGTCTACAATATTCGTCCGCTGACGAATCTGCCAGCGATTGCTGGATGCATAATCTGCATAAATACCGGCTATCAGGGAATTCAAAACAGCACGGTCCATCGGTTTATCCGTTGTTTCCGCCCACTGTTCCAAACCTTTCAAACTTACATAAAAGCTATCGGGAGTCAACGTTTCGCGGTATTTCATCCGCCACGTATACGCCTTCAACATCTGTGGAGAGTTTCTCTCTGTTTCCGCTTTTTTATAAATTCGATCTGTCAGTTGGATCACTGTTTGTGGCAAACTCTTCTGTTCAGCCTGCTCCACCTGTTTCCATAACTTGTCAAATGTTTGAGCTTTTGCCCAAGGTGCTATCCCTAAAGAGAGCAATACCATCATACAAATCTGCTTTATTCTCATACGTTCAAAGTTTAAGTCCTTTTATATTAAGAACAAAGAAAGAGAATAAAGTTTAAAGAAAAGCATTTTTTAGCTTAAATTTAATGACCTGTATACTATAAACACACGATTTTTCAAAATCATATCTGCCCCTAAATCCTAATAGGTTCGAACTATCACCTCATTTTAGTTCAATATGAATAAAAAGAACTTTCACATTTAGTAAAGACCAAACTACTGTCTTAACCGCCAGTTTACCATATTCTCCAAGCTTCAAGAACTCTATATATCGTCTGTATTTATCTGATAATCATCATCTATTAAAACGTGGTTATAATTTCTTAACATACACTGTTCCAAATTATAATCGTTCGTCTTATAGAGTTCTTCAATTCTTAAATCACCGGTCAGTCTTTTTTCTATGACATTTTCAAATTTTAAAATATCACAAAAATTATTCCTTATACATCCTTTACTAAATATGAGACAGATATATTTTATCTGCTGTGTATACTCAGAAGTTAAATCCTCTTCCCAACCAAAAGGTATATGGATGACTTGCACACACCAGTATAAGAATCCCTAAATAAAAACTTTTTACTTTATTTTTATTCATTCCACAATTCGTCAAACTTCTCCTTTTTAAAAACCTTCTGTAGTCTTTCATTTGCCATAACATGTTTACGGATCGCATCCAACACATCTGTCTCTCTCACTTTAAGCGTAATGTGCACAGTATATCTACCGTCTTTCTCTTTCACCGGAATTTCTTCCGCAATAGCTATATTCTTTAGAATAACTTGAGCAGCTATTTTACTTTCATTGATAAATTCCTCTTTCAATACATCATTTCCCAAATCTTCCGTCAGATAAGATTGGCTGACACTGGTTATTTTTCCATTGATCTGAGTAGCCAATTCACCTTTGGTGTTGAGTAATGCTTTCTGTTTGGCAATCATCAAAGATGCCGAAGTAGCACATTGATGTGCTACGAAAAAGCCCTCTTCCTGGTCTTGCGCTTGCAACGATAGACATAAGAAAAGAGCTAATAATAAAGAACCTACATATTTCATTTTCTTAATGATTATCTATTATTAAATCGACTATGCTGATCTGCAAGTCTTTTTTCCGTATCCTATTGGCTTGTAACCACTGAACAAACTGTTGTGAAGTCACCGACGGTAATTCGCTATATCCTTTCGGTAACTCAGGATGGGAAATACCTTCGTCATCAGCCGATGAAAAGAAAAAATCTTTTGTAAACGGAGTTTCCGAAAAAAGATAGTAAATGCGAATGACATCGTATTTTTGATCTGTAATCAATTCCAGTTCATCAATATTCTCTTTTGGAAATCCGGAAGGTTCCGATATATCAAAGAATGAGTACCATTGATTTGCTTTGACAGATACGTCGTCCACATTATCATAAGCATAATAAGGCAACATGCGTTGGGCTTTTTCCCCATTATCCATAAAAAGAGCCAAATGACCGGATTTCGAACTACGGAATTGCGTAATGAACAAATCTCCTTGATGAAATACAGAATCCTGTCCTGCAATGAGTTCACTGCCATTCAAACCGATTTTCTGCTCTACTACGACATTCTTTTTATCATTCAGTATTTTAAATTCAAAGCGGGGTAATATCTGATGAAGCTGTTTTGCATAACCATTTACCGCACAAGTCCATTCCACAGCAGGTATCTTCTTTTTAAAATTACCTTTCCGGTCCGCCCCTAATATTTCCGTTTTCCGAGAAGTGAAAACGGGTTCTGTTTTATCACTACACCAGACTCCCTGAGCAAACTGGGATTTCATATCCACAAAATGTTCATAATGTTGCAACTCACTTTCGTAAGTCTTCATAAAATTTCCATAGACAATAGATGTGCCAAACTGATTTTCAATTGCCGTTTGTTGAGCCAGACGGAGCAATTCCTGGTGCTCCAGTTTTTCTTCTTGCGGTAATTTTATAGAAGCTTCTCCTGATACTTCAATCCATTCTGCCGGTGGAGTGCCCTGAAAGACCTGGGCACTCACCGGTGAATAAATATATTGAATCCATGACAATATCAATAAAACAGCCGTTTTCTTCATTACTTGAATATTTAATTAGTAAACACTCAATTTAGAGTTTTTCTTAAACAGCCGGTTACCTCCAAAACGCCATCCCATAGAGACAAAACCACTGCCGGCTTTCTTCTCGCCATCACTTTTATAACCATAAAAAGTGGAGAACAAACCACGATACCCAAAACCGATTCGGAAATTACGAAATTCAATACCAGCCTCTGTTGTACCTCCTACTTTGAAACGGCATCCTCCCTCTTCTCCTTCGTAACCGCTATAATAAGGATCATCTATAAACAAAGCATTAAACGTTACCCCAGCATTAGCATATACACGTATATGATTATTAATCAGATATTTTACTTCACCGACCAATGGAATCCCCACACCTTGTCCCCATATAGATTCACCATAATAATAACTCTCCGATTCTTCATTCAAAGGTAACTCTTCATAATGAGCATAATAAACTCCACTTTTTATTGAAAGCGGCAGATAGAGTGGCATTATATGCCGTGGAAGTACGTATTCAAAAGAAAAACCGGCATGTGCTGTAGGCATATAAGTGCCTTCATCATCGTAATAGCGGGTTGAGTAAAAATAGGATTTAGGCATTCCACACGACCAATCTATCCCCATCCTAAATTGTGCCGAAATGGGCTGCAACACACAAAACAACAATCCTATAATTCCGATTATTTTATTTATATTTTTCATTGTTATTCTTATTATTGTAAATTAATACTCGATTTTGGTTAATACTTCACAAATGCATCTTTAGCACGAACGCTAACCTGAATAACCGGATTCTGCCGAACCTGTTCCCCCTCCAGTTCTTTCGCCAAATAAGGAACCCCATACTCCTGATTATCAGCCAAGTATTTATACAGTTCATCAAATGTAAGTACTCCATCCCCATTCAGATCGGATCTTTCCTTATCCTGCATAGCTTTAAAAAGTACATAAGAAAACAGTCCGTGTTTCTTATCTTTATACCAATTGGCATACTGTTCTTCGCTTGCAGCCGAAAGTATTACGAATTTCGCAAGTTTATCAGGTTTCGGACGCCGGGCAAACTCGGTGGCAGAAGCTTCCATTGAAATTTCTTGCCCGGAAAAACAAGCATCAGTTATCACATTCACCTTTTCGACCGGTAAAGCCCCTAATGTACGGTAAATACTCTGTAAAGAAGTGGCTTGCTCCTTACAGTTTTTGGGATTTGAACGTATTCCCAATAGATAAGGCTCACCCATAAAAGGATAGCCATGACCAGAATAAAAGAAATAGACCTCTTTTGCACCCGTACGTTTCACCAACTCTGCAATTTCTCCTTCCTTGTCATCTGTTCCAAAAATATCATCAAAATCCTTTTTATCGGCATTAGTTTTAAAAATAATATTCTTCTGGTTCACTCCCAATGTCCGTGTCAGATAATCACGCATAGTACTGGCATCGTTTACTGCATATTTTACCGGCCCTACTTTTGTAGTACCTTGCTTACCGGTCGCAACCTGATATTCCGTATTACCTATGATGACTGCAACAGCATTCGAACTAACCGATGTTACAGGAATATTCTTATCGACTTCTGAATTTCGCTCGTAGACATTTTCTTTATAAGCAGCGATTTCCGGATACTTTTTATTAAAAGCATTGTGAACCGTAATTTCAACCGCAACTCTACGATACTGCGCACCTACATTTTCTGCTATTTCTGCAAAGTGCTCATAATGCGTATTTGCTACCCGGAATTGCCCGATATGATTTTCCATAAATTTTTTAATATCCAAAGTACGAAGGTAGGCCAATTGCTCATTACTGCTTATTCCAGTTTCGGGAGTCACCGTCACATAAGCAAAGGCTCCGTTTACAAAACACTCCGCTTCATTAATATTCCCAAAAGCACCATCATAAGGAACACTATTTTTAAACTTTGTTCCATCGGTACCACCAATAATCTTTACTGTAACTTCCGTTCCGGGAGTAATATATTCTTCTAATTTAGACTCTACCGTACTTTTTATAATACCGGCTGTTTGAAGTGCAGCCTGTGAATCCTTCAGACGATATTTACCGGCAGGCCAATCTTCCGTAGTATGAGATATATTCAATTTTTTCACAAAATCAGAAACAACTTGTACATCGTAACGAACTTTCATATTATACTCTACCGTACCGTCTTTCTTCACTTCCGGCATTACTTCTGCATTTACATCGACTTGTGTATTCTCCGACAGTTCATCTTTTGCACGTAAATCGGCTATTGTTTTTGATAAATCTTCTTTTAATTCAGTTTTAATATCTTTAGTGACGTCTTCTGCCTTTTTAACCGCTACGGCCACAATCTTCTCCTGCTTTTTATCATCTTGCGGGATTTCTTGTTTTGGTTTTTCTGTCCATACCGGATTATAAGGCAAAACAGCCAGTTCCTGAACTTTACTATCGGTTTTCCCCGTTAACTCAAATTTGTGGATATCCGAACCTATTTCCACACAAAGAGTTGCTTGACTACGCCCGGACAGACTACCTGTAAACGGAATACTGATACGGCCTTTTACCACTCTCCCTTGTGCAAGAGAAAGTCTTCCGGAAGGTAATGCACAATTCTTTTTCTCCTCTATTATAACATATACATTAGTAGCAGCATCAAACATGAGAGAATTCCCCTTTTGCAATTTTGCTTCTAAATTAAATGTCATCATACTGGAATTGGAACGCTTCTGAAATTTAGAAATTACACAATAACTGGAAGGTAGCACAGAAATCAACTCCTTTTCCCTCAAATTTGCCGTTAACTTATTTACACCGGAGTCTTCCAGATAAAATGGAGTTTCGATAGTTGTGTTATAATCTCTCCATCCTACATTCTTAATGGAAGGACTTACAATAGGGTTGACAGATACTCTTTTTTGAGCTTGCATGTCACTGCCATTAGCAATAAACAAAAATAAGCAACAAGTAAAAGGTAGGAAACTTCTCTGAAAAATAGTTTGTTTCATGATCGTATTCTATAAATTAAAATATTCCTCAAAAAGTACTTAATTGCTTCAAATATAGACATTGCATCTACCACCAACAAACCTCTTTTTTTTACTTTATCAGATAAGAAGATGAAAATAAATAATAACAGAACTAAAATATACGATAACAGGACTTTTTTTTCAGAAACAGAATATTGAAAATAATGAAAGATTATGCTTATATATCGTCAAAATATTAAAACGCCCAAACCAGAAAGCTACAGGCATTCTTTTTTTATCTTTTTATGAAGCACTTTTTCATAATAACAAATATTATCGCCAATAAATCGGCCAACAGAAATGTCGTGATTTCAGATACACATTAATGATAAAAAGACAGATAAAAAGGTGGTTTAAACATCAAAAACATCCAACATTACCATACATATACAAACAACTGAATTTCAACATGTTATATTAATCATTATTTTCTCTACGAGATTCGATTGGTTTCTCTACGATAATCGGGACGTTGCTCTACGAGGAACAAGATGTTTCTCACCGAAGAACAAAACTGATATCCATAAGATATAACAAACTGCATAAACATAAAAAATGGAAATGTCTACTAATTGTAACGAAAATAAAAAAAATAAATTCTCTGCGTGCAAGAACATGTATTCTTACATTTAAGAAATTAATAATTTTGATGAACAGAAAGTAGTACTTAAAAAGGAACAACTTAGTAATATTAAAAACAGGAATACCTCCAAAAAGGAAAAGTCCGGTATAAAATGCCCTTACACACATAATTTACACATCCCGACTTTTTATCATGAAATGACGAAACGAACAATCAACAGGTCGAAAATTCCGGATAACAAGTCTCCAATTCTACATAATAAATCAGGGTTAATGAAATTATAAGGAATAAATTTTATAAATTCGCACTCAAACAGCGTATAAAAGTCTAACAAAAGCTACTATTAATGAAAAGTATATATATTCTAATAACTTTATTTATTATCGCACTCTCAACATTGGCAGGTGCCTGCCAGAGACATAAAAACACAGGTGTGACATCACCTGATGAACAAGCAGAAATAAAAATGCTCAAACAAGAAATTCACGATTCTATTAGAACTTTCAACGTGAATTTTGCTAAAGAAGCCATTCTGAAAGGAAAAAATGTGGCAAAAGACAGTGACGATTATTATGACTTTGTCTTATATGACGTCATACTCTTATTCTACATGTCACAACCGGATTCCATGCTTAATAATCTGGCTCAGACAATGGACTATTTATCCAGACAACCAGCTACTTCCCGGCGAAATCAGATGCACATAAAATGCCTGCAGACCAAAGCAGCCTACTATTCACAATTTTACTTAGACCCGGATTCATTAGTCTATTATAACATAGAGGCCTGTAAAGTAGCGGAGCAAGAACCGGACTTTGAGCAACAAATATTATGTCTTAACAACCTGGCAGATGCCTACAGACAAAAAGGTGAATTGGCACAAAGCGCTTTCTATTATAAAAAGGCTATCTATTTAGCCGATTCTGCTCATACAGCTAAAGATAATTATGTTCCTTTATATGGAGGACTTGCAGCAACCTATACGACCCTTCACGATTTTAAGCAAAGCAAAATATGGTTGGATAAAAGTCTGGAATTATGGGAACTTATGATGACACACGAAAAATTTAATTATTTAACCAATAGAGGAAATGATTATTACTACCAAAAGGATTATCTCAATTGCCTAAATACATTCCTGCAAACAGACACTTTTTTACGTGCGCACCCAGAACTTGAATGGGAAAAATATATATGCCATAGCAATATAGTTGACGTATATCTCAAACTGAATCAGCCCCAAAATGCGGACAGCTTACTTTTCGACAATATTGCTTTTTTCCAAAAGATGCAAAGCGAAACTGTTCTACCCTACCTCTATACACAACAGATGGAATTGGCTATGCAAAAAAAAGATTATAAACAAGCGGAGCAACTCATACAAAAGCATCCACTCCCCGAAGGAACTAAGCCCGACCATATCTTAGCCAGGTTAGATTTCTTACAAAGATATTATACCGAACAAGCGGACTGGAAAAAAGCATTTCAATACCAAAAAGCATATAATGAATTGAATGATTCACTGAGAGATGATCGAGTAAGAATGAGAACTGCCGATCTGCAAATGCGCTATGAAAGAGACGCAACAATTCTTAATCAGAAATTATATATCGGAGAAAAAGAAACACAACTTTTACAAACTTACACATGGCTTGCCATATCCGTTTCTATACTGATATTACTCGTGCTATTATATTATTACCGACGTAAGCAGATGAGATTCAAGGAAGAACAAATGCTGCACCGGATTGTAGAACTGCGTATGGAAAATATACGCAACAGAATAACACCTCATTTCATATACAACGCTCTAAATCATGAACTGCTGGCACAGCAACAAGGAAAGCCGACACAACTTCATGTATTAGTCAACTTGCTGCGACAAGGGCAAAACCTCGCCAATGTATTCTGCACATCCCTGAAAGAGGAAATGGACTTTATACAACTTTATGTCCAGATAGAAGGAGAAGCTTTGGGAGAAAATTTCAGATATGAAACGATCTTGGAAGAAGGAATAGAACCGGAACACGTGACACTGCCCTCCATGATGATTCAGATTTTTGTTGAAAATGCCATTAAACATGGACTGAAAGACATACCGGCCGAGATAGATGCCCGGATGGAAAAGAAATTAATATTACATATATTCAAAAAAGAGAATGACATCTATATTGAGGTTCGCAACAACGGTAAACCTCTAAACTTACAGAACAGAGACCATAAAACCCAAACCGGTTTACGGGTCGTATCACAAACAATCCAATTACTAAATGAGCGGAATAAACAACAGATGAGCTACAATTTAACAGAATACCGGGATGCAAAGGGAGAAACCGGATGTTGCGCTCAACTTATTATTCCCAATAATTATAATTTTAATATAAACTGAAATAACTCATGAGTGTCCCAACAAAAGTTATCATTATTGATGATGACAAACCATCCGTGACGGTTCTGACTAACGAATTGAAAGCTTATCAGGATGTAAATGTCATAGCCACCGCATTCAACAGTCACGATGGTGAACAAGCCATTCTAAAACATAAGCCTCAACTAATTTTCCTTGACATCGAACTGCCGGGAATCAATGGCCTGGAGTTTTTGGCAGCATTACGTCCTAAAATTGATTGGGAAATGAGTACCATATTTTATACATCTTACGAGAAATACATGTTGCAGGCACTCCGTATGCAGGCATTTGATTTCCTGTTAAAACCAGTCAGCAAAGACGATTTATTGTTAGCCATGAATCGCTACTATTTAAATAAAAAGAACACAAAACTTCCGCCCGTCCTTCCTCCGCACTATCCGATAGACAAACCATTGTTAATCACGACCATCACAAATGATAAAGTTATATTAAGACCGCAGAACATCGGATATTTCCGATATAATTCTGAACGTAAGTTATGGGAAATCATCTTGGATGATTTCCGACATGTGATTTTAAAACACAATACGACAGCAGAAGTTATTTTAAACTATGGCGCCGAGTTCATCCAGATACATAAAACTTATATCATTAATATAAATTACCTCAGTATGATACAAGATAGTACTTGCATTATGCTATATCCTTTTAATACCGTCACAGAGCTAAAAGTGAGCAAAATATACAAAAAGAAACTGCTCGACAAGTTCTATAACTTATAAGAATTAACACTGTTAACCCGTTTGCTTAACAATTTATTTCCCCGTTTATAAGAGTGTATACTTTTGCATATTAAAAGTATACACTCTTAATATGCAAAAGTATACCTTTAACACACACATAAGTATATACTCTTACAAGTCACGAAACAATAGCTAAAATTGCTTTTATATAGCTACCCGGACAAAACAATGCACAATACTTATTTCAGCAGAATCAGTATCTCAGCATCTTGCTTAAATTCAAACACACATTTCTTGTAAGCGGGCGGCCCCATGACACCTTCGGCATTATTACTAAAACCGAACTTCTCAGTCGGACGGCCAAAAGAGCCGGTATCCAACACACCATTGCCATTCGCATCCTGAAAAACAGAAATGGCATAAGCACCGGAGGGTAAGCCTTTGCAAGGGACGGTAACCAACGTATCTTTCACTTCTACCCGGAATCCATAAACAGGCTTTTTCATAAACGACTCTTCAGAACTATAAATTCCTACATAAAGAAATCCTTCTGCATTTTCTATTCCCCCTATTTTCAAGGTCAAACTCTGGGCATTCCCCATTACACTCATAAATAACAAAACCAAAGAAATCAAAATTGTTCTCATAATTACATTGTATTTAAAAATTAGAAACATCATAAGCGGCTTTTTTTCCTAAGGTGATAAAGACACCCAAATAGAAGAAATGGTCGCTGGAAGCTAACAAGGGCTTTCCATCGATCCGCCCGAATTCATTTTTCCGACAAAGAACATTGGTGGCGGAAGCATGGATGATCATCTTCTTTGTTGCCAGAAAAGTAAATCCTAAATCGAGGCTATTATAAGGTTTCGTCTCATCATTCATCAATCCGGACCTAACGGGATTATGATAGGGACGTCCACTTGCAAAGCGTTCGGTCAAAGCGACAATGGTGCGTAACTTTGTCAGGCTGTACTTCAACACCAGTGATGCGTTGTGCCGGGTAGCATACTGAGGAGTGGTCAATTCTGTATATTCCAAATATTTCCTCTGAGAAAGATTAAAAGAATAAGAAAGATTACATTCCAGATTTCTCATTAACGAACGATCCTCAAAATACAGATCCACCCCTTTACTGCTTCCATATCCACCGGAAGTGAGACCGGCAGGAGTGTAAAGTACCAGCCGATCATACTTTTTGTAATAGAATTCTGCTTTATAAAAACGCCCTGCCGCCTTATATAAACCTCCTACATTGTACTGCCGGCATGCTTCGGACAATAAGGAGGGCTGCTGAGCTAAGTATTTGGCGTTCGGCAACTGTGTATACCGCCCTGCCGTAGCCGAAAGTACAAGATCACACCACGAATAAGAGAACGACAAACGAGGTGAAAAATTAATTTTCCGGGCCAATGAGGCATATTCTGTCCGAAAAGAAAGCTCCGCCTTCAAATTTTCAACCGGATAATAGGAAACAGTTCCAAAAACGGCTTCTATTGTTGGAGAGATTTCTTTAGTATCGGCAACAGACACTTGAGAATATCGGGTTTCATACCAACGAAGAAAGGATTCAAAACCTACATCCATCCGAAAAGTAGGATGAAACTTTTTAGAAAGTTTAGTTTTGAAATGAAGCTCGGCCTGTTTTTCACACCAATGATCGCCTTCGGTAACAGCTCCGTCTACCTTTCGGTCAAAAAGAGAATAAGCCATTCCGGAAAACCATTCCCACCCTCCGGAAATAGCAGTCCGGAAAGTCGAGTTCAAATAAACATTGTTTTCTCCCAAGCAAAACAGATACCGGTTGTTATCCGTATAATTGGAATAATCCGTACGATCATATCCGACATATATCTTGAAAACGGATGATCCGGAAGGAGTATAGCGAAACTGGGTCGCTCCGGAAAACATCTGATAGGGCTTCTTAAAGTCGATTCGGCCCGGATATACTTTATTATAAAGCGCTAAATTCTGATAATCGAGATTCAAAGCAAGCGAAGCATTTCTAAAAGCATGATTACCTCCACCTCCTATGCCAACGGTAGACGGACTGATTCCCACTTTATTAATCCGGCTATTATCCTTCGTTTCCAAAGGAAGTACAGCCGACAAAGCTTCACCATATTCCTGCGAATGCCCGCCTGTGGAAAGATTAATGCCACTAAACATAAAAGGTGAATAACGCCCTCTGGCAGGAGTATTTTCAGCCGTTGAGGTATAAGGATTCAAAACATGCATCCCATCGATATAAGTCTGTGTCTCATCACTACTTCCGCCACGTACCAGCAACCGCCCGCTCTCTCCTTGAATCTGCGTACCCGGAAGTGTTTCCAATGCCTTATACAGATTACCGTTTGCACCGGCTACCGTTACCAGATCAACCGGTTGAAGATTACTCCACCGGTTATTCATCGGTATCGTTTTGTGAGCCTTGACCACAACTTCATCCAACAATACGGTATCTGCAAAAGGAATAAGAAATACAGTATCTTTTACAGTTTCCTGCGCCCATATCCGGGCAGAAAACAAAACCGGACTTGCAATGAATATCCAAAATAACTTTTTCATTTTTCTGTTTGCTAACGTTTACGATGGCAAACATAAAGGAAACAATGAAAGGAAAAAAATATCCGGGACAGACAGCCCGGATATGTGACAAACGACAGATGTGCTGTGACGAGCAGCATCATTTTGTGATGAATGGTTATCTGTTATTCATTTTCTCTATCAACATTTTAACCTCTTTACTATATGCCCGCGATACAGGTATGCTATCTTCGCAATCATAAAGAAACAGGCGATATCCTTGTGAATTTCCGCTTACTTTAGATACAGCACACAAGTTGACTAAAAAAGCCCGATGAGATTTGACAATATAAGAAAAAGGTCTGCTTACTTCTTCTACTTGTTTCATAGTGGCTCGCAGCATTTTCTGTGTACACTTCTCATTCTTCCGATAAACAATCTTCACATAATTTCCTTCTGCCTCCACATAAAGCAAATCACTGGCTATTAGTTCAAACGATTCTTTCGTTCCTCCGGAAAATACAATATACTCCTTCCCGTTTTCCATCCGATTACAATTTGGAATACTTTCCGCCTTCTGAAGATATTGATTCATTTCCATTGCTTCTTGAAGATGAGAAGCCAAAAAACGATTTCGATTCAACATCACAAAAAAAGCAGTAGGGAAAATACCGACAACAACAGTCGAAGCCAGAAAACTACAAAAAATATCCCAACGCAATCCCCAACCAAATATCCAATCGGAATACAACCAAAGCCCGACAGCTATAAAAAAGAAAATAAACAGGTTATTCAACAGATGCTTCCCTACCGTCCAACGCTCATCTTCGTAAAAGTCAGGAAACAAAAACGGAAGCAAATAGACAGGAATACAAAGAAACAGGCCGGTTACCACCATATAGCCCAAGAGAATGCCCAATTTGTTATGAGAAATAGCCGATATACCAAACGGCTGAAATAAGAGCAGAATAAAAAACACAATGCCACATGAAATCAATGCTACCTTCCACCGTTGGTAAAAGAGAGGATATGGGCTACTCAGGTATTTCAATATTTTTTTCATGCAAATGCCTTTTATATCAGGTACAAAGTAAATCATTTAACGCTATTCCACCAACAAACTCTTATAGTAATTGCATAAAAAAATCGGGAAACACAGTTGTTGTATTTCCCGATCACATTTGCCATTACTGAATAGATACATAAAAGAATCACTTTTCATTCGTGTATCCCCATTTCATCATTTCATTACGGCCCACCTCGCTGAGGTACTTGGCCATAAACTTAAGAATCGTTCTTTTCATTGCTTTAAACATTTAATAAACTAATACTTCTACTGAAAACCGTTAGAAAGGATGTGTCATAACATATCCCCAAATGTTAGCGTCAGCATCGCTTAATTTTCTAAAAAACTTCTTTACCTTTTTCATAATTAAGTCTCCTTTCAATCTTGTTACCTAAAAACTTTTTTATCCTAAAAACATGTTTTACAACACAAAAATAAGACCTATTCGAATACGTTATATCGAAAAATGAAGAAAAAACATGTTTTATAGCATATTTATTGATCTGCATCAATAAAACGAAGAAATCATCATAACGTATTTGAAAAACATGACAAAACAGTCACTGACAGAAAGGCACGGTAAAAGACAGAAAAACAAAAAATCCCACCCATAAAATAACGGGCAGGATTCTTTAATTTCACAGGAAGCGAATGCACGCTTTCAAGTATATCGATTAAAATATTACTTTTCCGGAGTTTGTTCCAATGTGGCCACCAGAAAATCATAGAACTTCTGTACGGTAGGAATCAGAGCGCGTTCATCCGGTGAATGCGGTGAACGCAAAGTAGGACCGAAAGAAATCATATCCAATCCCGGAATAATAGCACCGATGATACCACATTCCAACCCTGCATGAATCACTTTCACAGCCGGTTCTACACCAAACTGTTTCTTATAAGATTCTTTCATCGCATGCAAAATCGGAGAATTGATATCAGGCTGCCAACCGGAATATCCACCGGTCATTTCTACCTTCATACCCGCCATAGAGAAACAACATTCAAGACTGGTAGTAAGGTATTCTTTCATACTGTCACTGGAACTGCGAGCCAATATTTTAATTTCCGCCTTGCCATTTCCAATCACAATGATAGCCAGATTGGAAGAAGTTTCTACTGTATCGGGAATAGTAGGAATCATACGCATCACCCCATTCTGACAAGCAAAGATCGCATCGATCAGATTGTCTTGAATTTCTTCGGGGACTTCTCCCTTAGGTACATCTACCCGTTCGGCTTTAAAACTGATCGGGGTTTCGATAGCCGAATATTCTTCATTGAACAGGTCTTCGCAATACTTCACCAATCCCAATAACTCCTCTTCATTTTCTGCAGGAATAGTAACTACCGCCGACGCCTCACGAGGAATGGCATTGCGCATATTCCCACCTTCCCAACTTGCCAAACGGGCTTCATAGCTTGCCACGGCCTCACGAACGAAACGAACCAACAGTTTATTGGCATTGGCACGTCCCTCATTGATTTCCAATCCGGAATGTCCTCCGCGTAATCCTTTCAGTGTCACCTTAACGGCAATATCGCCCTCTTCCGGCTCTACTTCCTTATACTCAAGCGTAGCTGTAACATCCATACCGCCTGCGCAACCGATATAAAGTTCTCCTTCGTCTTCCGAATCGAGATTCAACAGTATTTCTCCGTTCAATGTTCCCGGTTTCAAACCAAAAGCACCGTACATACCGGTTTCCTCATCTTTTGTAATAAGAGCTTCCAACGGACCATGTTTCAAATCCTTGGATTCCAGTACTGCCATAATAGCGGCTACTCCCAATCCGTTGTCGGCTCCTAAAGTAGTGCCTTTGGCTTTCACCCAATCACCGTCTATATAAGTTTCGATAGGATCTTTCTCAAAATCGTGTGCAGTATCATTGTTCTTCTGAGGAACCATATCCATATGTGCCTGCAAAATTACACCTTTACGGTTTTCCATGCCCGGAGTGGCAGGTTTACGGATAATAACATTACCGGCTTCGTCTACGAATGATTCCAGTCCCAGATTTTTTCCGAAGTCAAGAAGAAACTCAGTTATCTTTTCCATATGTCCCGATGGACGCGGAATCTGAGTTAATGAATAGAAGTGCTTCCACACATTTTGTGGAGCTAAAGAGAGAATTGTGCTCATAACGAATCATTTTATTAGGTTCTTATTTTCGTTGTCTATTGGTAAGCGACAAAGCCGCCAAACCATATATTCCCAACAAAGCTACTAAAAAGGTTTGAATTCCGTGTACAATCAAGGCAAATATTCCGGCATCCACCACATTTACTCCATAAAGCACCATCATGGAAATAACGGCAAAGTGCCACGGTCCCGCACCATTAGGAGTGGGGACAACAACAGCGAACGTACCGGCAGCAAACATGACTAACGCTGCCATAGCACCTAAATGCTCGGTAAATCCGAAACAATAGAATGTAATGTAAAAATGCAGGAAATAGCACAACCAGATAAGAACAGTATATAAAACAAACAGAGGAATATTCTTCACATTTTTCAAAGACATCACTCCTTCGTACACATTAAAAACAATTCCTTTCACCTTTTCGAAAAAAGACAATGCCCGCATTAAATAATAAAGAAGAGCAATAACACCGATAATACAAAACAACACAATATAAAACCATACGGATGTCAACAAATGCACAATAGACGGAATCTTTGTTCCGGTCTCTTTAAAAAAGGAAAGAAACACAGGCATTTGCAACAAAAAAGTAGTCCCGGTAATAAATACCATACATACGACATCGACCAAACGCTCCGTAACTACCGTACCCAAAGATTTTGTAAAAGAAATATCATCGTATTTGGCCAATACTCCACAACGGGAGATTTCTCCGACACGAGGCAACACAAGATTGGCGGCATAAGAGACAAAGATCGCATTGACACAATCACCGGTTTTCGGAAAAGCCCCCAACGGCTCCAAAGTCATTTTCCAGCGCCAACCACGAATAATATGGCTGAACACTCCGAATGCTAACGAAAAGAGCATCCACCACCAGTTTACACCATGCAACAATACATAGCCTGCTTTCGCAAAATCAAAGTCACGATAGACCCAAAACAGGATAAAGCCTCCCAAAACCAATGGTAAAATAAGTTTCAGAGTCTTTTTTATTAGTTTATTCATTCTTAATTCTTAATTCTTCAAGTAAAAGAATTACCTTTGTCGACTGCAAAAGTAACCATTTAGTTGATAAATGAAATTAGTAAAGCCTAAAAAGTTTCTCGGACAGCACTTCCTGAAAGATCTCAAAGTAGCACAGGACATTGCCGATACAGTTGATATGTTTCCAGCGCTTCCTATCTTAGAGGTCGGTCCGGGAATGGGGGTACTTACCCAATTTCTTGTGAAGAAAGGGCGCCCGGTAAAAGTGGTTGAGGTAGATTACGAATCAGTGGCTTATCTTCGTGAGGCTTATCCGTCTTTGGAAGACTGCATCATAGAAGACGATTTTCTGAAAATGAACCTGCATCGCGTATTCAACGGAGAGCCATTTGTACTGACAGGAAATTATCCCTACAACATATCCAGCCAGATATTTTTCAAAATGTTGGAAAACAAGGAACTGATACCTTGCTGTACCGGTATGATCCAGAAAGAAGTGGCCGAACGCATAGCCGCAGGTCCCGGAAGCAAGACTTACGGCATCCTCAGTGTATTGATACAGGCCTGGTATCATGTTGAATACCTTTTTACGGTCAGCGAGCACGTATTCAATCCGCCACCTAAGGTAAAAAGTGCCGTAATACGCATGACACGTAATGAAACCATCGAGTTAGGCTGCAATGAAAAACTTTTCAAACAGGTAGTAAAAACCACCTTTAACCAACGCCGAAAAACATTGCGCAATTCCATCAAACCGATTTTAGGTAAAGAATGTCCATTGACGGAAGATGCATTATTTAATAAACGTCCGGAACAATTATCCGTGCAAGAATTCATTAACCTGACAAACAGTGTGGAAAAGGCACTGAAAACAATGGATCGTTAAGAAGAGAATTAAATTACAATAGTTTTCGATCGTAAATTGTAAATCATAAAATTGGAGATGCAATTATGGAGATGAACGAGGAATACATAGACAACGTCAAACAACTTATCGAGCTGAAAGATGCCGATAAAGTAAAAGAGCTTCTTGTTGACCTGCACCCGGCCGACATAGCAGAGTTGTGTAATGACCTCAACGCAGAAGAAGCCCGCTTTGTCTACCGGTTGCTCGATAATGAAACAGCCGCTGACGTACTGGTAGAAATGGATGAGGATGTTCGTAAAGAATTCCTTGAGATTCTACCTTCGGAAACCATAGCCAAACGATTCGTCGATTATATGGATACGGACGATGCCGTAGACCTGATGCGCGAACTCGACGAAGAAAAACAGGAAGAGGTTCTTTCGCACATTGAAGATATAGAACAGGCCGGTGATATCGTAGACCTTTTGAAATACGATGAAGATACGGCCGGTGGGTTGATGGGTACGGAAATGGTACTCGTCAATGAGAACTGGAGTATGCCGGAATGCTTGAAAGAGATGCGCCAGCAAGCCGAAGAGTTGGACGAGATTTATTATGTATATGTAATAGATGACGACGAACGGTTACGCGGTATCTTTCCCTTAAAAAAAATGATCACCTCTCCTTCTGTGTCGAAAGTAAAACACGTGATGCAGAAAGACCCGATCTCCGTACACGTAGATACTCCTATTGATGAAGTTGCTCAGATTATTGAGAAATATGACCTTGTTGCTATCCCCGTACTGGACAGTATAGGACGTCTCGTCGGACAAATCACCGTTGACGACGTGATGGACGAAGTCCGCGAGCAGTCGGAACGCGACTATCAATTGGCTTCCGGTCTTTCGCAAGATGTAGAAACCGACGATAATGTCTTTCGTCAAACAACGGCGCGTCTTCCGTGGTTAATCATCGGCATGCTGGGAGGAATTGGCAATTCAATGATATTAGGCAATTTCGATGCGACTTTTGCAGCACACCCGGAGATGGCTCTCTACATCCCGCTTATCGGCGGTACGGGAGGAAACGTAGGAACACAATCTTCCGCGCTCATCGTGCAAGGATTGGCCAACAGTTCGCTCGATTCCAAAAATACACTTAAACAAGTGGCTAAAGAGGCAGTGGTAGCATTAATCAATGCGACCATCATCTCTTTATTAGTGTACACGTATAACTTCATCCGCTTTGGCGCCATGGCAACCGTGACCTATTCTGTATCCATCAGTTTGTTTGCAGTAGTCATGTTTGCTTCTATTTTCGGCACATTAGTCCCGATGACTCTTGAAAGGCTGAAAATAGACCCGGCAATCGCCACAGGACCATTTATTGCCATCACGAATGACATCATCGGCATGATGCTTTATATGGGAATCACTGTTTTATTGTCCTAAATAGAAAATAAATGAAAAAAAATCAGGCAAAAAAGTATGAAGTAATCGTTTTATTTCATTAATTTGTGACCTAATGTAACAAAAGGACTTAAATCCTAATTTCCTAAAACGAATATACAATGATGGACTCTCATGACACTAACCAACCTTTGAATCAAGGGGAGTTAGAAGAAGAAAAGAAAACAGTTGAGGTTTCCGAAGCAATAACAGAAACTCCGACTGAAGAAGCAAATGCTGAAGAACAAGTTGAAACTACATCTCGTCTGACCACCAAAGAGGAAGTGCTTGCGAGAATGAAAGAACTTGCCTTGAATGCAGAAAGTGCCGGTAAGCAAGAATTGGACAGCTTGAAACAAAGCTTTTACAAATTTCATAATGCCGAATTGGAAGCAGCTAAAAAACAATTCATTGACAATGGCGGCTCCGAAGAAGACTACGCACCACAAAGCGATGCGATAGAAGAAGAGTTCAAAAATGTAATGGCCATTATCAAGGAAAAGAGAAGCGCACAAATGGCCGAGTTGGAAAGACAAAAAGAAGAAAATCTGCAAATCAAACTTTCAATCATTGAAGAACTGAAAGAATTGGTAGAATCACCTGACGATGCCAACAAATCATATACAGAATTCAAGAAGCTTCAACAACAATGGAACGAAACGAAACTGATTCCGCAAGCTAAAGTCAACGAACTTTGGAAAAGTTACCAGTTGTATGTAGAAAAGTTCTATGACATATTGAAGCTAAACAACGAATTCCGCGAATATGACTTCAAAAAGAATCTTGAAATAAAAAATCGTCTTTGCGAAGCAGCCGAAAAATTGGCCGATGAAGAAGATGTCATATCCGCTTTCCATCAACTGCAAAAGTTGCATCAGGAATTCCGTGATACGGGTCCGGTTGCCAAAGAATTGCGTGACGAGGTTTGGAACCGTTTTAAAGCGGCATCCACAGTCGTCAATCGTCGCCACCAGCAGCACTTTGAGGCGTTGAAAGAAGCGGAACAACATAATCTTGATCAAAAAACAGTGATTTGCGAGATTGTAGAATCAATAGAATATGATGAACTGAAAACATTCTCCGCGTGGGAAAACAAAACCCAGGAAGTTATTGCCCTGCAAACCAAGTGGAAAACAATCGGTTTTGCCCCGCAAAAGATGAATGTAAAAATATTCGAGCGTTTCCGTCACGCTTGTGATGATTTCTTCAAGAAAAAAGGAGAATTCTTCAAAACTTTGAAAGAGGGTATGAATGAAAATCTGGAAAAGAAAAAGGCTCTTTGTGAAAAGGCAGAAAGCTTAAAAGAAAGTACAGATTGGAAAGCAACCGCCGATACGCTGACCAAACTCCAAAAAGAATGGAAAACAATCGGCCCGGTTCCCAAAAAACATTCGGATACCATATGGAAACGTTTTATTTCAGCTTGTGATTATTTCTTTGAACAAAAAAATAAAGCCACTTCTTCACAACGTTCGGTCGAACTGGAAAACATGGAGAAGAAAAAAGAAATTATCACCCGGTTAAGCGCTATCGACGAGTCCATAGATACGGAAGAAGCGAGCAAACAAGTTCGTGAACTGATGAAAGAATGGGGTACAATAGGTCATGTTCCATTTAAAGAGAAAGACAAATTGTATAAGCAATACCATAGCTTAGTCGACCAGTTATTTGAACGTTTCAATATCAGTGCGTCCAACAGAAAACTCAGTAACTTCAAGTCAAACATCAGCAACATTCAGAGTGGAGGTTCACAAACTTTATACAGAGAACGCGAAAAGCTCGTTCGTGCTTATGAGAACATGAAGAGCGAACTCCAGACTTATGAGAACAACCTTGGCTTTTTAACTTCTGCATCTAAAAAAGGAAACAGTCTGCTTACAGAACTTAACCGAAAGGTAGAGAAACTAAAAGCCGACTTGGAACTGGTTCTGCAGAAAATAAAAGTAATCGACGAATCGATTAAAGAAGAAGAGTAACGATTTAATAATGTGTCAATATGCCAATGCCATGCAGTACACAGTGCAGCCAATTGGTATATTGACACATTAGCATATTATCTCAATACCTGCCACCGAAAATGTGGATCATCGAATCGTTGTTATCTTTTTTCGGCCGCATTGCTATCGGACACAAAAAAGCCGCTAAAAATGCAATTTTAGCGGCTTTTTATCTGTAATTGATGTAGTGTTGTTGGGCTATCTGGACTCGAACCAGAAATGACAGGACCAGAATCTGTAGTGTTACCATTACACCATAGCCCAATACTTATTTTTCAACGTCCAACCACTTGTTGTTCGTTTGCGGGTGCAAAGATACAAAGAATTTGAGAACCGCAAACATTTTCGGCATTTTTTTTGCAAAAATCCTCCATTTCTCCCCTTAAACAAAAAGATACATCCCTAAAAAACACAAAAAAAGAAGAGTTTTACGACATAACTTTCTTTGATACAAGAATTCAGCGTATATTTGTAAAATATATCATGTTGGTATGATAAAAAACAAAGAACGAAGTGTTCTTGTTATAAAAAGAAAAACAAAAAACATTGACTATTAAATTTCAATTGATAAATGAACGAAACGAAATTATTAATCGAAAAAATTACAGAAGGAATTCAAGAAAAAAAAGGTAAGAACATAGTGATAGCCGATCTGACTAATATTGACGATACCATATGCAAATATTTTGTAATCTGTCAAGGAAACTCTCCCAGTCAGGTGAGTGCTATTGTCGATTCAATTAAAGATTCTGCCCGAAAAGGAGCAGATGCTAAACCTTATGGTGTAGACGGACTACGCAATGCAGAATGGGTAGCGATGGACTATTCTGACGTATTAGTGCATGTATTCTTACCGGAAATAAGAAACTTCTACAACTTGGAAAATCTCTGGGCTGATGCCAAATTAACAACAATTCCCGACATTGACTAATTTTTCAATATGGACGATAACAACAAAAAACCTAATAAAGTGAATATGCCAAAGTTCAATTTGAACTGGATGTATATGATTATTGCTTTGATGCTTTTAGGACTATGGTGGAGCAATCAAGGCGGCACAGTAAGTAAACAGGTTCCTTACGACGAATTCCAACAATATGTTCGAGACGGATACGTCAACAAAGTAGTTGGATATGACGACAGTTCGGTCGAAGTATATATCAAACCTCAGTTTGTAGGCCAAGTATTCAAACAAGATTCGAATCGTGTTGGAAAGAACCCGATGATTGTAACAGAAGCACCAACCCGGGAAAGTCTCGGAAACTTCATTGATGCAGAAAAGAAAGAAGGTCATTTCGACGGTTCCATCAGTTATGATAAAAAGAATAATTTATTCAATTCTATTCTGATAAATTTTCTGCCTATCATCTTCCTGATAGCTTTATGGATATTCTTTATGCGCCGAATGAGCGGTGGAGCCGGTGGTGGCGGTGGCGGTGTTTTCAATGTAGGAAAATCCAAAGCACAACTGTTCGAGAAAGGAAGTGCCATCAAAATTACATTCAAAGACGTAGCCGGGCTTGCCGAAGCCAAGCAGGAAGTAGAAGAGATTGTAGAATTCTTAAAACAACCACAGAAATACACTGACTTGGGAGGTAAAATTCCTAAAGGAGCATTACTCGTAGGGCCTCCGGGAACGGGAAAAACATTACTGGCTAAAGCTGTAGCCGGTGAAGCCAATGTACCGTTTTTCTCTCTGGCCGGTTCAGATTTTGTTGAAATGTTTGTAGGTGTAGGCGCATCACGTGTACGCGACCTTTTCCGCCAAGCAAAAGAAAAAGCCCCTTGTATCATATTTATCGATGAAATCGATGCAGTAGGGCGTGCCCGTGGGAAAAATCCTGCTATGGGCGGCAATGATGAACGCGAAAATACATTGAACCAGTTGCTGACAGAAATGGACGGTTTCGGTTCCAACAGTGGTGTTATCATTCTTGCAGCAACCAACCGGGTAGACGTATTAGATAAAGCACTCTTGCGTGCCGGACGTTTTGACCGCCAAATCCATGTAGATTTACCCGATTTAAATGAACGTAAAGAGGTATTCGGCGTACACTTACGGCCTATAAAGATAGACGACACAGTGGATGTAGACTTATTGGCACGCCAAACTCCCGGATTTTCCGGAGCCGACATAGCTAATGTTTGTAATGAAGCTGCCTTGATCGCTGCCCGTCACGGTAAGAAGTTTGTAGGCAAACAAGATTTTCTGGATGCCGTAGACCGTATCATCGGTGGTTTGGAAAAGAAAACTAAAATAACAACCGAAGCAGAACGCCGGTCAATCGCCTTACACGAAGCCGGTCACGCTTCTATTTCCTGGTTGCTCGAATATGCCAACCCATTGATTAAAGTCACAATCGTACCACGCGGTCGCGCATTGGGTGCAGCCTGGTATCTACCGGAAGAGCGCCAAATTACCACGAAGGAACAGATGCTTGACGAAATGTGTGCCACGTTGGGAGGACGGGCTGCAGAAGACCTGTTCTTAGGCAGAATATCCACTGGAGCCATGAACGATTTGGAACGGGTTACCAAACAGGCATACGGTATGATCGCTTATCTGGGAATGAGTGAGAAGTTGCCCAATTTATGCTATTATAACAATGAGGAATATTCTTTCAACCGCCCATATAGCGAAAAAACAGCCGAACTGATTGATGAAGAAGTGAAAAAGATGGTAAACGAGCAATATGAACGAGCCAAACGAATCCTTTCCGAACATAAAGAAGGGCATAACGAATTGGCTCAGTTATTGATCGACAAAGAAGTTATCTTTGCAGAAGATGTCGAACGGATATTCGGTAAACGTCCATGGGCTTCCCGTTCGGAAGAGATTATGGCTGCCAAAGAGAGCAAAGATGCTGCGGATGCAGAAAAAGCACTTGCTCAAAAAGTAAATGAAGAAGAAAAGAATGAATCAAAACCGGCTACTGGCGAATCATCGGCAGAAGTTGAGCCGCAAAACTAAAATCGAAGTACTTTGAAAAGCAACTTTTTACAGAGAGCAATTACCGGCATACTGTTCGTTGGGGTATTGGTAGGGTGTATACTCTACGATCCATGGACTTTCAGTGCGCTCTTCGTCGTGATCAGCGCCTTGACAATACGTGAATTCGGGCACTTGATCAATCAGGTTGAAGGGGTGAGTATCAATAAGAATATCACTATGTTGGCCGGAGTCTACCTATACATGGCGGTCATGGCATTTTGTACCAATCTGTCCGGTTCTAAGATTTTCCTTCCCTATTTGCTTTTAATCATGTATTTGATGATTAGCGAATTATATCTAAAGAAAGAAAATCCGGTAATGAATTGGGCTTATTCCATGCTAAGCCAACTTTATATCGCCTTACCTTTCGCCATGTTGAATGTACTTTCATTTCACACCAGCCCAATGGATACAAGTGTCAGTTATAACCCGATACTTCCATTGTCTGTCTTTGTTTTTATATGGCTGAGTGATACAGGCGCTTATTGTGTGGGATCCTTAATCGGCAGACATCGTCTTTTCGAGCGTATCTCTCCTAAAAAGTCATGGGAAGGTTCTATTGGGGGAGGCATAGTAGCGATCGGTTCTTCTTTCATATTCGCTCACTATTTTCCTATTATGAATATGGCAGAATGGGCCGGGTTAGCACTGATTGTTGTCATTTTCGGAACATGGGGCGATCTCACCGAGTCTTTACTGAAACGTCAACTTCATATTAAAGATTCGGGAGCTATCCTGCCGGGACACGGTGGCATGCTCGACCGCTTCGACAGTGCACTAATGGCTATTCCGGCAGCAGTAGTCTATCTGTATGCATTGACATGGATTTAATTTAATAAAATTATAAAGAAACGGGCCTATCTCCAACAGCAAAGACAGGCCCGTTTTAGTTGAAAGACACATAAGACTTTATTTCACCTTATCGGCTTCCAGCTCACTATAATCTAAATTCAACACGGCTTCCGGAGCTGACATCGTTTCTTTTATATTAAATGTAATTTCCACTTCATCATTCACTGCAGAGTTCAGTTTTAGTTTCAGTCCTTTCTTTCCCTCAAAATCAATGGAATTCAAATTAAACGAAACAGCTCCGTCTCCCCATCTTCCGGAAAGATCGCCATACGTATTATAACGGAATTCAAGATGAACATAATCATCCTCTTCGGGCACCTCCAATGTATTATGCACTAAACTCACGAGATGAGGCGTATATACAGGTTTGTCCTGCCTGAATACAACATTCAGATAACCATTGGCAATCCATATCCTATCTTTTAAAATAGTTACCGGATCATTTCCTATTTCCTCCTCGTTTTCTGCGGTCAAAGTTTCTACCTGTTTCGTTAAAATAGGAAAAACATTCTCTACCTTGACAGCCAAATCATAGTTATCAAAATTATCATATAAAGGATTAAAAAGAACAGCCAATCTTTGACCATCCACAGGCCTGAAACCATAAACATTGCTGGCTGCCGGCCAAAGCGTCCCATAATAATCAGAATCTAAATAATAAGTATTACCACTCAAAACACGAACTGTAGCCCAGCTACCACCAAACTGCCCGATAGAATATCCATCATTGTCATCACACGATTGTAATGCCGGCATCAGCAGAAACAACATTGCTACTAAAAAACAATTTAACTTTTTCATATAGGTGTTCCTTTCTTTTATTTCTATCTGATAAATAAAAAAGCCGGGCTTTTACTGCACCGGCTTCACGTTTATTATCAAAACAGATTCTATTTTTTAAGCAATTTCACCATTTCACGGGCTGCATGCCGGGGAGCACCGGCCGGCCCGAGCAACCGGGCCATATGTTCATATTCTTTCAGTATCTTCTGACGACACTTCTCATTAGAGAGAAGGCGTGCAAGTTCTACTTGTATATTTTCAACCGTCATAGTATCTGCCACTAATTCTTTAACAACCTCACGACCGGCAATCAAATTAACAAGAGATATATATTTTACCTTCAATACATGCCGCCGCAAAAAAGAAACAAACTTACCACAAGTCAAGTAATAACAAACGACCTGCGGAACCCGGAAAAGTGCAGTCTCCAATGTAGCCGTACCGGAAGTTACCAAAGCAGCTTCCGAATGTTGTAACAAACGATACGTTTGATCAAAAATAATTTTCACATTCGCATCACCGATATATTGCCGATAATAGTCGGGAGAAATAGAGGGAGCACCAGCCAATATCATCTGATAATCCGGAAAAGCCGCTGCTGCCTCCAGCATACGGGGCAGATTGTCTTTTATCTCCTGCTTCCGGCTTCCGGCAAGAAGAGCAATAACCGGTTTATCCTCGAGATTATTATCTCTGATAAAAGTAGAAAAATCTTTTGAATGTGCTGCGCTAAAAGCTGTCACTTCATCTACAGTAGGATTACCCACATAGTGTATAGGATACTTATGCTTTTTTTCAAAAAAATCAACCTCAAAAGGAAGGATTGAAAAAAGTTCGTTAACATCCCGTTTAATATTCTTAATGCGGTACTCTTTCCAAGCCCAAATCTTTGGCGAGATATAATAGTATACGGGAATCCGGGTATGAGAATGAACGAATTTAGCAATATTCAAATTAAATCCCGGATAGTCCACAAGAATAACAGTATCCGGATTCCATGAACGTATGTCTTCTTTGCAACGTTTCATGTTGGCAAAAATAGTACGCAGATGAAGCAGAACAGGAATAAACCCCATGTATGCGAGTTCCTTATAATGTTTCACCATCGTCCCGCCGACGGCAGCCATTAAATCGCCACCGAAAAAACGGAATTCCGCAGAAGGATCTTCTTCTTTTAGTGCCGCCATCAAATGAGAAGCGTGCAAATCTCCGGAAGCTTCACCGACAATGAGGTAATATTTCATTATTCAAACCATTTGCTTAGTTCGTTCATAAAGCCATAAGCCGTCACATCTACTACGGTAGGGGTAATGGCAACATACCCATTGGCAAGTGCCCAATGATCGTTTTTCTCGTTTTCCGGTTCGTCGTCCTTGAACTCCCCTATCAACCAAAAATAATTGTCATCACCTTTACGCGGACAAGGCTCCCATTCATTCGTCCATCTCCCCTTTGCCTGCTCGCAAATCTTAATACCTTTAAGTTCTGCCACATCGGGGAAATTCACATTAAGACAAGTTAACGGAGGCAACCCTTTTTCCAGTACCATAGCAGCTATCTGACGAATATATGGACCGGCAGGTTCAAAGTTTGCACCGGGATCATGACTGCAAAGAGAAAAGCCAATAGACGGAATACCATTCAGACATCCTTCGATAACTACTCCCATCGTACCGGAATAATGAACATTCGTAGCCGAATTATCGCCATGGTTAATGCCACCGACAACAAGATCCGGTTTTCGTTCGAGTACCGTGTTCCAAGCCAGTTTTATACAATCGGACGGTGTACCGGAACATTTATATACAGTCAATCCCACATCTTTACGAAGCAACTGATAATGTACCGGTTGCGTTACAGTAATCGCACATCCGCTTCCGGAACGGGGCGCATCAGGCGCCATTACTACAATTTCCCCCAATGGACGGAGAAATTTTATCAGTTCACTAATACCTTTTGCCATGATGCCGTCATCATTAGAGATGAGAATCAATGGCCGTCTATTTTCCATAATGACCTCCTTAGTCTATATAATTCAGCACAAAAGTAAGAAAAAGAACGTTTACCGCCAACTTAGCCCGATTCAATCTGACATCCGCTTCACGCGTTTACAAATCTTAATCTTCTGCAAGTGAGTAAAAAAGCACTCTGTTATTTAATATAAATATGTATATTTGCACGCTAAGAAGAGAATACCCAGCAGTTTCGTCATCCAGTTATTAACAAAACAGATGACTTATCAACAGTTTTTGCAAAGTTTCTCTTTTTTCGTAGGCGCTCTGAGTTATTATCACTTATTTCGCTGCCGATAAAATTAGATAATATGGGAAAAATAATTGCTTTGGCCAATCAAAAAGGCGGTGTAGGTAAAACAACAACAACGATTAACCTCGCAGCCTCGCTTGCTACTCTCGAAAAAAAAGTACTGGTGGTTGATGCAGACCCACAGGCTAATGCCTCTTCCGGCCTGGGAGTCGACATCAAACAGTCTGAATGTACTATCTACGAATGTATTATAGACAGAGCCAACGTAGAAGATGCTATCCATGACACTGAGATAGAATCACTGAAAGTCATCTCTTCACATATCAATCTGGTAGGAGCGGAAATAGAAATGCTGAATCTCAAAAATCGGGAGAAAATATTAAAAGAGGTACTGACTCCATTGAAAAAAGAATACGATTATATCTTAATAGACTGTTCTCCGTCGCTGGGTCTTATTACCATCAACGCATTAACAGCAGCCGACTCGGTAATTATCCCCGTACAGGCAGAATATTTTGCTCTTGAAGGAATCAGTAAGCTACTGAATACCATCAAAATCATCAAATCCAAGTTGAATCCGTCATTAGAGATCGAAGGTTTCCTGTTGACCATGTACGATTCACGACTACGCCAAGCCAACCAGATATATGACGAAGTAAAACGCCATTTTCAAGAATTGGTGTTTAAAACCGTTATTCAACGTAATGTGAAGCTAAGTGAAGCTCCCAGTTACGGCATACCGACTATTCTTTATGATGCCGAATCGACCGGAGCAAAAAATCATATGGCATTAGCTCAGGAAATTATCAACAGAAATAGTAAATAAACGAAGATATATGGCAACACAAAGAAGAAATGCATTAGGTCGCGGACTGGACGCTCTGCTTTCAATGGATGAAGTGAAAACCGAAGGGTCTTCGTCTATCAATGAAATAGAGCTTTCCAAAATCTCCGTTAATCCTAACCAACCACGCCGTGAGTTCGATGAAACAGCATTGCAGGAATTGGCAGATTCTATCTCCGAAATCGGCATTATCCAACCGATCACGTTGCGCAAACTTAACGATGACGCCTATCAGATTATAGCGGGAGAACGCCGATATCGTGCATCATTGAAAGCCGGATTGGAAACAATACCTGCCTACATCCGCACAGCCGATGATGAAAACGTAATGGAGATGGCATTAATCGAGAACATCCAGCGTGAAGACTTAAACGCAGTAGAAATTGCTCTTGCTTATCAACACCTGATAGAACAATACGAACTGACCCAAGAACGTCTCAGCGAACGTGTAGGAAAGAAACGTACTACAATTGCCAACTATCTGCGTTTGCTCAAATTACCCGCTCCCATACAAATGGCGCTACAAAACAAACAGATCGATATGGGGCATGCCCGCGCATTGATAACTTTGGGAGACCCTAAATTACAGGTGAAAATATTCGAAGAAATATTGGAACACGGCTATTCCGTACGTAAAGTGGAAGAAATCGTAAAATCACTCAGTGAAGGTGAAAGTATAAAAAGCGGTACCCGGAAAATTACACCGAAACGCTCTAAGCTACCGGAAGAATTCAATATGCTCAAACAGCATCTTTCCGGATTTTTCAATACCAAGGTACAACTGACCTGTTCAGAAAAAGGAAAAGGTAAGATCAGTATTCCTTTCAGTAATGAGGAAGAGCTGGAACGTATCATGGAAATCTTCGACACTTTAAAGAAGTAAATGACAAGGATATATAAGATATATAAACCATACTTAACCACCCTGCTTCTCTGTTTTTTACAGGTAGCAGGGATTGATGTGTATGCACAAGAGCCCATCAAAACTACAGTACAGGATTCCATCGGCATCCGCGAAGCTCCTAAAGCCCGTGCACGCCGTCATCGTGATACAAACCGACAGGAAACAGCCGATTCTCTTAAAACTGCCCGCCTGTCTCTTAACCAAGACAGTATCACAGTACTGAAAACAGATAGCATCCTTATGCAAGTAACAGCCCCTGTAGTAGCTGACAGCCTGGATAAAATCAACAAAAAGAATCTTGAACAGATAGAAACAACATTTACACCACCCCAACCGATAGACACTGTTCCTCCGAGTATCCCACAAACCGTATGGATGCCCAATCCTACCAAAGCGACTTGGCTGGCTGTTGTTTTCCCCGGCGGAGGACAAATTTATAATCGAAAATACTGGAAGCTTCCCATTATTTATGGTGGATTCGCCGGATGTGCCTACGCATTGAGCTGGAACGGAAAAATGTATAAAGATTATGCCAAGGCCTATCTGGACATCATGGACAATGACCCGAACACCAACAGCCATCTCGATATACGTGGTCTTAGCAATTATCCGGAAAACCAACAAAAAGAATTGTTACGCAAACGCAAGGATATGTTCCGCCGCTATCGGGACCTCAGTATATTTGCCTTTATCGGAGTGTATCTGATTTCCGTAATAGATGCCTATGTAGATGCCGAATTATCAAACTTTGACATCACTCCGGATCTGAGTATGCGTGTCGAACCAGCTATTATCAACGACCAATTCCACTCAAGAAATAAATCGGTGGGCGTGCAATGTAGCTTTAGATTTTAAAAATACAATTGAAGATGCAACAACTAAGAATGAAGAAACTAAAAAACTATTATTCCCTTATTCTCTTTTTCCTGTTGGTAAACACACAGGTTAAAGCACAAAGTGTAGATGTAATTATCAAAGAAAACGGAAATGAACGCCAAGAGAGTATCGACCTTCCGGTGAGCATGACATACCCGCTCGACAGCCTGCTTAATGACTGGAAAGCTAAAAACTATATTGATCTTGGCAAGGATTGCAGTACTTCTGAAATCAATCCTCTTTTCAGTGACTCCGTCTACATCGACCGCCTTTCACGCATCCCGGCTGTCATGGAAATGCCCTATAATGAAATCATACGCAAATTCATCGACATGTATGCCGGACGTTTACGTAATCAAGTTTCTTTTATGCTAAGTGCCTGTAACTTCTACATGCCTATTTTCGAAGAAGCACTCGATGCCTACAATCTGCCCCTGGAGCTCAGATACCTGCCCATTATAGAATCTGCACTGAATCCTTCAGCCGTATCCCGTGCAGGGGCTTCCGGGCTGTGGCAATTCATGCTTGCTACCGGAAAGATGTACGGACTGGAGTCGAACAGCCTTGTAGACGAACGTCGTGATCCGATCAAAGCCACTTGGGCGGCTGCACGTTATTTAAAAGAGTTATATGCCATTTATGGTGACTGGAACCTCGTTATTGCCGCTTACAATTGCGGTCCGGGTACCATAAATAAAGCCATACGCCGTGCAAACGGAAAAACAGATTATTGGGAGATTTACAACTTCCTGCCCAAAGAGACACGGGGTTATGTACCTGCATTTATTGCCGCTAATTATGTAATGACTTACTATTGTGACCATAACATCTGTCCGATGGAAACAAATATTCCGGCAAGTACAGACACAATACAAGTAAACAAAAAACTTCATTTTGAACAAATAGCTGATATTTGTGGAGTCAGTCTCGAACAAATCAAAAGTCTGAATCCTCAATATAAGAAAAATGTGATTCCCGGGGACAGTAAGCCCTACACACTCCGTCTGCCACAAAATTACATCAGTACATTCATCGACCAACAGGACACCATCTACGCACACCGTGCCGATGAATTATTTAAAAACAGAAAAACAATCGCTATCAGAGACAATACACCTCCAAGTGCGACAAGAGGAAAAGCGGTTGTCGGCAATGGGAAATTGGTTTATCACAAAATCAGCAGTGGTGAAACGTTGGGAAGTATTGCCGAAAAATACAAAGTCCGCGTAAAAGACATTCAAAATTGGAATGGGCTGCGAAATACCAAGATTACGGCAGGAAAACGATTGAAAATATACAAATAAATACATCTTTGCTTGCTCACTGTTGAAAATTGCCTATTTTTGCAGAAAGCAATGAAAAGATGACATTTATGGATAATAATATACCCCCAAAAGAAATAGCGGAAGAAGAAATGATCGACCAGGCATTTCAACAACTGCTACATGATTATCTTGCCACAAAGCATCGTAAACGTGTTGAAATTATAACCAAAGCGTTCAATTTTGCCAATCAAGCGCACAAAGGTATCAAACGACGTTCCGGTGAGCCTTATATCATGCACCCTATTGCTGTAGCTCAAATTGTGTGTAATGAAATAGGGTTAGGTTCCACATCCATTTGTGCAGCCCTGCTCCATGATGTTGTAGAAGATACCGATTATACGGTAGAAGACATTGAAAACATTTTTGGAACCAAGATCGCACAAATCGTAGACGGACTTACCAAGATATCCGGCGGTATCTTTGGCGACCGTGCATCGGCTCAGGCGGAAAATTTCAAAAAGTTGCTACTCACAATGTCGGATGATATCCGCGTGATCCTCATAAAGATTGCCGATCGTCTGCACAACATGCGCACATTGGGTTCAATGTTGCCTAATAAACAGTACAAAATTGCCGGAGAAACACTCTATATCTATGCTCCCCTTGCTAACCGTTTGGGATTGTATAAGATAAAAACAGAATTAGAAAACTTAAGTTTCAAATACGAACACCCCGAAGAATATCAAGAAATCGAAAAGAAGCTGGACGCCACTGCCGCCGAACGCGATAAGGTATTCAATAATTTCACAGCCCCGATCCGTGAACAGTTGGATAAAATGGGGTTAAAATATCGTATTATCGCCCGTGTAAAATCGATCTATTCTATCTGGAACAAGATGCAAACCAAGCATGTCCCGTTTGAAGAAATATACGACTTGCTTGCAGTACGTATCATATTCGAACCCCGAAATCCGGAAGAAGAACTGAACGACTGCTTTGACATCTATGTATCCATCTCCAAAATATACAAACCCCACCCCGACCGTCTGCGTGACTGGGTAAGCCACCCGAAAGCAAATGGCTATCAGGCATTGCACGTCACCTTAATGGGAAACAACGGGCAGTGGATTGAAGTACAGATTCGTAGCGAACGTATGAACGACGTTGCCGAACAAGGGTTTGCCGCTCATTGGAAATACAAAGAAGGCGGTGGAAGTGAAGATGAAGGAGAGTTAGAGAAATGGCTAAAAACGATTAAAGAGATCCTTGACGATCCACAACCGGATGCCATTGACTTTTTAGACACCATTAAGCTAAATTTATTCGCTTCCGAAATATTTGTGTTCACCCCCAAAGGAGAGCTTAAGACTATGCCTCAAAATTCTACGGCCTTAGATTTTGCTTTCTCATTGCACACAGATATCGGTAGCCATTGCATCGGGGCTAAAGTGAACCATAAACTGGTACCATTAAGCCATAAATTACAAAGTGGAGATCAGGTAGAAATCCTTACTTCCAAATCACAACGCGTACAACCTCAATGGGAAGTATTCGCTACTACAGCCCGCGCACGAGCCAAAATTGCAGCAATTCTTCGTAAAGAGCGAAAAATCAATCAAAAAGAGGGTGAAGAGCTTCTCAACGAATTTCTAAAAAAAGAAGAAGTACGTCCGGATGCAGTGGTCATCGAAAAATTATGCAAATTGCATAACATGAAGAATGAAGAGGATTTACTTGTAGCTATCGGCAATAAAACAATTATCTTGGGAGAGGCCGATAAGAACGAACTAAAAGAAAAACAAAGTAATAACTGGAAAAAATATCTCACTTTCTCTTTTGGTGGTGGCAACAAAGACAAACAACCGGAAGAAAAAGAGATTCCGGAAAAGGAGATCATCAATCCGAAGCAGATCTTAAAGTTAACGGAAGAAGCCCTACAGAAAAAGTATATCATGGCCGAATGTTGTCATCCGATTCCGGGTGACGATGTACTGGGATATATCGATGAGAATGATCAGGTTATCATCCACAAGCGCCAATGTCCGGTTGCTGCAAAATTAAAGAGCAGCTATGGCAACCGTATCATTGCTACGGCATGGGATACCCATAAAGCACTTTCTTTCCTGGTATATATCTATATTAAGGGTATAGACGGCATGGGCCTCTTAAACGAAATCACCCAAATTATCTCACGACAGCTCAATGTCAATATCCGAAAGTTGGATATAGAAACGAACGATGGCATTTTCGAGGGGAAAGTGCAGCTTTATGTACACGATGTAGATGACGTAAAAGCTATCTGTAACAATCTGCGCAAAATAAAAAATGTCAAATCCGTTACACGCGTAGAGAATTAAAGCAATGTATAATTGATAAAAAGAACCGGATTCAGCATTTATCGCTCATCCAGTTCTTTTTTTATAGATAACAATTCTTCTCTAATCTCTTTCAACCGATTAATGATTTCGAAATTACGGATCGTAGCCTCTTTATTATCTTTCAACTTCTGACGGGCACCGGGAAGGGTCATCCCTTTTTCTTTTACCAAATGATAAATCAAAGCAATGGTATCCACATCCTCCTTACGGTATTGCCGCACACCACGCCCATTGGTTTTAGGAGCAATCTGTGGAAACTCTTTCTCCCAAAAACGAAGCAAAGACTGATTGACATCAAACATCTCTGCTACTTCAGCTATCGAATAATATAGCTTATAATTTTTCTCTGTATGGATTGGCATCTTTAATCGAATACTTTACCGTGGTTAGCAGCTAATTGAACCATCTTATCATAATCTTCCGCACTCAAATCCATAAAGTAATAGTTCACGGGATTCATTACCTGCCCCTTGAAATGCACTTCATAATGCAAATGTGGTCCCGTACTCTTACCCGTACTACCCACTCCGGCAATCACTTCACCGCGCACAACCTTCTTTCCGAGCTTCGTACGATATTCCTTGAGGTGTGCATAACGCGTCCGGTATCCAAAACCATGATCTATCTCGACCGTATTCCCGTACCCTGTCTCCCATCCTACTTTTACAACCACTCCATCTCCGGTGGCATACACATCCGTGCCCGGATTGGCAGAAAAGTCCATGCCGGCATGAAATTTAGTAGTTCCGTAAATAGGGTCGATACGCGTTCCGTATCCCGAAGCTGTTTTCTTCAAATCCTTATTCGAAATCGGCTGAATGGCCGGAATACACCTAAGCATTTCATCCTGATTCTTACACATGGCAACAACATCATCAAACGATTTAGACTGAATATACAACTGCTTCGTGAGCAAGTCCAACTTCTGAGTCGTATTGATAACAAGTTTTGAATTTGCCAGATCGATCAGGTCTTCATAACGGTTCGTTCCACCATATCCGGCTCTCCGGATGGCAGGTGACACCGGATCAGCCTGCAAAATAACACGATAAAGATTATCATCACGCTGTTGCACATCCTGCAACACCCCCAAAGCATCATCCAACCGACGAGAAAGCACGTTGTATTGTGCCAGCAAACGGCTATTTTCCGTCCTCAGTTCTTTCTCGGACGGAGAGCCGAAGATGAATAACAATACAATAAAACTCCCTGCCCCCAGTCCCATACCGATAAAAAGACGGCGAAGAATACTCAACGCCCTCTGCCGGACAGTAGGATAAATTCGGTCATAAGTCTGTGTTCGCGGATTATAGATGTAATAAACTTTACGCATCTTAGGAAATATTTCGATGGTTGATGGGGCAAAAATAATAAAAACAAGCTATCTTTGCACTGTTTTTTTGAGAATATTAACCTCAACAATAGATATATAAAAAGTATGTTGACTGCAAAAGAGACAAGAGATTCGTTTAAGAATTTCTTTGAGTCGAAAGGACATCAGATTGTTCCATCGGCTCCGATGGTGATAAAAGACGATCCTACCCTGATGTTTACAAACGCAGGGATGAATCAGTTTAAAGATATTATTTTGGGTAATCACCCGGCGAAATACCACAGAGTGGCGGATTCACAGAAATGCCTTCGCGTAAGCGGAAAACATAATGACCTTGAAGAAGTGGGACATGACACGTACCACCATACCATGTTCGAAATGTTGGGCAACTGGTCTTTCGGTGATTACTTCAAGAAAGAGGCTATCAGTTGGGCATGGGAATATCTGGTAGACGTACTGAAGCTAAACCCGGAACACTTGTATGCCACCGTATTCGAAGGCAGCCCCGAAGAAGGATTGGAGCGCGACAATGAGGCAGCTTCTTATTGGGAACAATTCCTGCCGAAAGATCACATCATCAATGGAAACAAGCATGATAACTTCTGGGAAATGGGTGATACCGGTCCTTGCGGTCCTTGCTCAGAAATCCATATCGACCTGCGTCCGGCAGAAGAACGTGCAAAAGTTTCCGGTCGCGATCTCGTAAACCACGATCATCCGCAAGTAATCGAAATATGGAATCTCGTATTCATGCAATACAACCGCAAAGCGGATGGCAGTCTCGAATCGCTTCCTGCAAAAGTAATCGATACAGGTATGGGTTTCGAACGTCTGTGTATGGCATTACAAGGAAAAACCTCCAATTACGATACGGATGTATTCCAACCGATGATCAAGGCCATTGCCAAAATGGCGGGAGTTGAATACGGTAAAGACAAACAGCAGGATATTGCCATGCGCGTAATCGCCGACCACATTCGCACGATTGCTTTTTCCATCACAGACGGACAATTGCCATCGAATGCCAAAGCCGGATACGTTATCCGTCGCATCCTGCGTCGTGCCGTACGTTACGGTTATACCTTCCTGGGACAGAAACAGGCATTTATGTATAAGCTTCTTCCGGTACTGATTGATAATATGGGAGATGCTTATCCGGAATTGATTGCCCAGAAAGGATTAATCGAAAAGGTAATTAAAGAAGAAGAAGAAGCTTTTCTCCGTACATTGGAAACAGGAATTCGTCTGCTCGACAAGACAATGGCCGATACCAAAGCTGCCGGAAAGACAGAAATCAGTGGAAAAGACGCCTTCACTTTATATGATACCTTCGGTTTCCCGCTTGACCTTACGGAATTGATTCTTCGCGAAAACGACATGACCGTAAACATCGGAGAGTTTGACGCAGAAATGCAACAACAAAAACAACGTGCACGCAACGCTGCTGCAATAGAAACAGGAGACTGGATCATACTAAAAGAAGGAACCAGTGAATTTGTCGGTTATGACTATACAGAATACGAAGTATCTATTTTGCGTTACCGTCAGATAAAACAAAAAAATCAGACATTGTATCAAATCGTACTCGATCATACTCCTTTCTATGCCGAAAGCGGCGGCCAGGTAGGTGATACCGGTGTATTGGTCAGCGAATTCGAGACCATCGACGTAATTGATACCAAGAAAGAAAATAATCTGCCGATTCACATTACCAAGAAATTACCGGAACATCTGGATGCTCCGATGATGGCTTGTGTAGATACAGACAAACGTGCAGCTTGTGCGGCCAACCACTCTGCCACCCACTTACTGGACGAGGCCCTGCGTGAGGTTCTGGGCGAACATGTAGAACAAAAAGGATCACTGGTAACCCCGGATTCCCTGCGCTTCGACTTCTCCCACTTCCAGAAAGTGACAGACGAAGAAATCCGTAAAGTAGAGCATATGGTAAATGCCAAAATCCGCGCCAATATTCCCTTGAAAGAGTATCGCAATATTCCTATTGAAGAAGCTAAAGAGCTGGGTGCAATTGCCCTCTTCGGTGAAAAATACGGCGACCACGTACGCGTCATACAATTTGGCTCATCTGTGGAATTCTGCGGAGGTACCCATGTAGCTGCCACCGGAAGCATCGGCATGATAAAAATCATGTCTGAAAGTTCGGTTGCTGCCGGTGTACGCCGCATCGAAGCATTTACAGGGGTAAAAGTGGAAGAGATGTTGGACACTATCCAAGATACTCTGAGCGATCTCAAGGCACTTTTCAACAATGCACCCGATTTAGGCATTGCCATCCGTAAGTACATTGACGAAAACGCCGGACTGAAGAAACAGCTCGAAGACTTTATGAAAGAGAAAGAGGTAGCTCTCAAAGAACGCCTATTGAAAAATGTACAGGAAATCCACGGCATTAAAGTGGTTAAGTTCTGCGCTCCAATGCCAGCCGAAACCATAAAGAATATCGCTTTCCAACTGCGCGGGGAAATCACAGAAAACTTCTTCTTCGTTGCAGGAACCATCGACCACGCAAAACCGATGCTGACAGTTATGATCAGTGACAATCTGGTTGCAGGTGGATTAAAAGCCGGTGATCTGGTAAGAGAAGCTGCCAAACTGATTCAAGGCGGTGGCGGTGGCCAGCCTCATTTCGCAACAGCCGGAGGAAAGAATCCGGACGGGTTAAATGCCGCCATAGAAAAAGTATTGGAACTGGCCGGTATCTAAAATCAGATTTTTTCTTATAAAAGCAAAGGATTGATTCTCGTAAAAGGAGATTCAATCCTTTTTTTCTTTATAACCCGGCGAAAACAGACATAAACATAGAGAAATTGACATAAAGTTCAGCTTTTATATTACTTATTTACCTTATATTTTTTACATTTGTGGCTTGAAACTATGTTATCGCTAAACTCTAACCCCGAACATATGAAGACATTCACCTACGCACTTTTATTTTTTTTACTACTATTCACTGCCTGCACCGCTCCTCACGAAAAAGTATCTGTAGACTACACAACGTACGTAAACCCTTTCATAGGAACCGATTTTACAGGTAATACCTATCCCGGAGCACAAGCGCCATTCGGCATGGTCCAGCTTAGTCCGGACAATGGTCTCCCCGGCTGGGATCGAATATCAGGATACTTTTACCCGGACAGTACCATTGCCGGATTCAGCCATACCCATCTGTCGGGAACAGGTGCCGGCGACCTGTATGATATTTCTTTCATGCCCGTAACCCTGCCTTATAAAGAGGCGGAAGCACCGTTAGGCATCCACTCCCGTTTCTCCCATGACGACGAATCGGCAACAGCCGGTTACTACCAGGTACTGCTAAAAGACTATAATATAAATGTAGAACTTACTGCTACCGAACGCTGCGGTATTCAGCGTTACACTTTTCCGGAAGCACAGGCAGCCATCTTCCTGAATCTAAAAAAGGCGATGAACTGGGATTTCACCAACGACTCCCGCATCGAGATTGTAGATTCTGTCACCATACAAGGTTACCGATTCTCCGACGGATGGGCACGTGACCAGCATATTTATTTCCGGACCCGTTTCTCAAAACCTTTTACCTCTGTACAAATAGATACGACTGCCATCATCAAAGATGGCAAACACATAGGAACCGCCGCCATAGCCCGCTTTGATTTCAACACAAAGAAAGGTGAACAAATTATTGTCAGCACTGCCATTTCCGGAGTCAGCATGCAAGGAGCCGAAAGAAATTTATCGGCCGAAGTACCCGACAATGACTTTGATAAATATCGTAATGCGATTCGCGACAACTGGAACCGGCAACTTTCCAAAATAAAAGTGGAAAGCAGCAACAACGATGATAAAGTAAACTTTTATACCGCACTCTATCACAGCATGATTGCACCGACCATTTATAGCGATGTGGACGGTGCATATTACGGCCCTGACAAACAAATCCACCAGACAAACGGCTGGGTAAACTACAGTACCTTCTCACTATGGGATACTTTCCGTGCCGCCCATCCCCTTTTCACCTATACCGAACCGGAACGTGCCAACGATATGGTGAAATCCTTCCTTGCCTTTTATGAACAAAACGGCCGCCTTCCGGTGTGGAACTTCTACGGCAGTGAAACCGATATGATGATCGGTTACCATGCCGTTCCTGTAATCGTAGATGCCTACTTGAAAGGCATAGGCAATTTTGATCCGGAAAAAGCGCTTGAAGCCTGTGTCGCAACAGCTAATATAGATGATTATCGCGGCATCGGAATCTATAAAAAATCAGGATATGTACCTTACAATATCACAGATAGCTACAATGCCGAAAACTGGTCGCTGTCTAAAACACTGGAATATGCATATGACGATTATTGCATTGCCAAGATGGCTGAAAAGATAGGTAGGAAAGAGGTCGCCGAAGAATTTCACAAACGTTCTCAAAACTATAAAAACCTATACAATCCCGCTACTTCTTTCATGCAGCCACGAGATGACAAAGGGAACTTTATAAAAGATTTCCATCCGGATGAATATACCCCGCATATCTGTGAAAGCAACGGCTGGCAATATTTCTGGTCCGTGCAGCAAGACATCAACGGGCTCATGGCACTGACCGGCGGTAAAGAACGTTTCGCGGAGAAGCTGGACAGCATGTTCACTTATCACCCTTCTGCGGATGACGAACTTCCTATATTCAGCACCGGTATGATCGGTCAATACGCCCACGGAAATGAGCCCAGCCATCATGTAACCTACCTGTACAACACCGTAGACCAACCCTGGAAAACCCAGCAATATGCAGCCAAAGTCATGCATGAACTTTATCTAAATACTCCCGCCGGACTTTGTGGCAACGAAGATTGCGGTCAGATGTCCGCCTGGTATGTATTCAGCGCAATGGGATTTTATCCGGTAGATCCGGTCAGTGGAAAATATGAGATAGGTACCCCCCTGTTTCCTGAAATGAAAATGCAGTTATCGAATGGTAATGCATTTACTGTACTCGCTCCGGCCGTCAGCAGAGAGAATATTTACATTCAATCCGTAAAACTCGACGGTAAGCCTTATGACAAGAGCTACATCACCCATGAACAAATAATGGGAGGTGCCACTCTTGAATTTGAAATGGGCAGCACCCCCGGCCCGGTATGGTATAAGTAACCTAAAAAAACCGTGAATGAAGGAAGATTTTAATATCACCTACAAAGCTCTCTTTCGAAAGTACTATCCGAATCTGATCTTCTACGCCACCCGTCTAGTAGGTGAAGAAGAAGCAGAGGACGTGGTACAGGACGTATTTGTGGAGCTTTGGAAACGTAAAGATTCCATGGAAATCGGAGACCAGATACAGGCTTTCCTTTACCGGGCTGTGTATACACGTTCGCTCAACGTGTTGAAACACCGCAACATCGAAAGCGGCTACATGGCCATCGTAGAAGAAATCAACCAGAAACGTGTGGAATTCTATCAACCGGACAACAACGAAGTAATCCGGCGAATAGAAGACCGTGAATTAAAAAAAGAAATATATGATGCCATAAATGAGTTGCCCGACAAATGTAAGGAGGTGTTCAAATTAAGCTATCTGCACGATATGAAAAACCGGGAAATAGCAGATACAATGGGAGTTTCACTGCGCACAGTAGAAGCACATATGTACAAGGCACTGAAATACTTACGGAGCAGACTCGATCACTTAATTATCTTACTCACATTATTTTTTCTGAGATAAGTAAGTGTTTTTATTGATTGAGTTGTTTATTTATATAATATATAGAAGAAATGAATAATCTCAGCGAAGAAATAATAGCAAAGTTCCTCATGGGGAAGTGCACAGAGGAAGAACTCATCCAGGTAAATCTCTGGATAAAAGAATCAGATGAAAATGCCCGAAAGCTATTCCGGATGGAAGAAATATACCATCTCGGAAAAGAAAAACATACAGTATCTCCCAAAAGAATGGACCAGGCGGAAAGGAGTTTGTACAAACGTCTGGCCATAGAAGAAGCAAAGCAGAACAGGAGATTGACGATCCATCGCTGGATGAAATACGCAGCCATCATCACTGTCATTTTATTGACAGGTACCGGCATCACCTATTGGATAGGACAAAATGCCCTGATAAACAACAAGATGATCGCTGTTGCCTCAGAAGGCAATGTAGAAGAAATCGTATTGCCGGACGGCACTAAAGTATGGTTAAACCAGTCGGCTGTCCTCAAATACCCACGCGAATTCTCCGACAAAGAGAGAAACGTTTATCTGGAAGGTGAAGCCTATTTCGAAGTAACCAAAAATAAAGCAAAACCCTTTATCGTGCAGAGCGAAGCCATGCAGGTAAGGGTACTTGGAACCACCTTCAACTTCAAGAGCAGCAAAGCCTGCAAATCGGCAGAGGCCACTCTGATAGAAGGAGAGATTGAAGTCAAAGGCAATAATGAAGAAGGGATGATCATCCTTGCCCCGGGACAAAAAGCAGAGCTTAACAGAGAGAGCAAACGGCTGACCGTAAAGCAAGTGGACGCCCGAATGGATGCGGTGTGGCACAATAATCTGATACCTTTCGAGAAAGCGGATATCTATAGCATAGCAAAAACATTGGAACGCTTCTACAATGTAAAAATCATCTTATCTCCTGATATCACAATCAACAATACATATTCGGGAGTATTAAAAAGAAAAGACAGCATCAATTCTGTATTAAAATCTTTAAAGAATTCAATTCCCATCGATTATAAGATCGTAGGAAACAGTATATTTATATCCGACCAGACTAAGAAATAGTTTCATCGGTTTACCTTCTCCCCGGTAAACACTCAACTCATATATTATGAAAAAACTTCTTTTAATGATCTGTACGCTGAGTAGCGCACTTCTTATCCAGGCAAAAGACTGGACTCAATATGTCAATCCCCTGATGGGAACCCAGTCTTCCTACGAACTCTCCACCGGAAATACATATCCTGCTATTTCCCGCCCTTGGGGAATGAACTTCTGGACATCCCAAACCGGAAAAATGGGGGATGGCTGGCAGTATGTTTACACTGCAAACAAAATTCGCGGTTTCAAACAGACCCATCAGCCCAGCCCATGGATCAATGATTACGGGCAGTTTTCTATTATGCCTGTTGTTGGGAAGCCCGAATTCGATGAAGAAAAACGAGCCAGCTGGTTCGCCCACAAAGGAGAAGTAGCCCGCCCTCATTATTATAAAGTATACCTTGCCGAACACGATGTAGTAACCGAAATGACCCCAACCGAGCGTGCCGTTCTTTTCCGCTTTACCTTTCCGGAAAATGATCATTCGTACATCGTTATAGATGCCTTTGACAAAGGGTCATACGTCCGTATTTTACCGGAACAGAACAAAATCATCGGTTACACTACACGCAATAGCGGAGGAGTACCGGAGAATTTTAAAAACTACTTCGTTATCGAATTCGATAAACCGTTTACCTATAAAGCTACTTTTGCAGACAAGGCTCTGAAAGAAAATACGCTTGAACAAACAGCCGACCACACCGGTGCCGTTATCGGTTTCAAAACCCGTAAAGGAGAAATAGTGCATGCCCGTATCGCCTCTTCGTTCATCAGCCCCGACCAAGCCGTACAGAATCTGAAAGAACTCGGAAACGATGATTTCGACACCTTAGTCCAGAAAGGAAAAGATTCCTGGAACAACGTTTTAGGTAAAATAGAAGTAGAAGGCGGTAATCTCGATCAATATCGCACATTCTATTCGTGCCTCTATCGCTCTCTTCTTTTTCCACGCAAATTCTACGAACTGGATATAAACGGAAATCCTGTTCATTACAGCCCATACAACGGACAAGTGCTTCCCGGATACATGTACACCGACACCGGTTTCTGGGACACCTTCCGTTGCCTGTTTCCTTTTCTCAACTTAATGTATCCGTCGGTGAACCAAGAGATGCAGGAAGGTCTCATCAATACCTACAAGGAAAGCGGATTCTTCCCCGAATGGGCAAGCCCCGGACACAGAGGTTGCATGATTGGTAACAACTCGGCATCCGTACTGGTAGATGCCTACTTGAAAGGAGTGAAAGTGGACGATGTAAAAACACTGTACGAAGGGCTTATTCACGGAACAGAAAATGTACATCCGGAAGTTTCTTCTACCGGACGTCTCGGATATGAATATTACAATAAATTGGGTTACGTGCCCTATGATGTAAAAATCAACGAAAATGCTGCCCGTACATTAGAATACGCATACAACGACTGGTGTATCTACCAGCTTGCCAAAGCACTGAACCGCCCGAAAAAAGAGCAAAAGCTCTTTGCACAACGTGCCATGAATTATCGTAATATATTCGACAAGGAATCGAAATTGATGCGCGGACGCAATGAAGACGGTCAGTTTCAATCTCCTTTCTCCCCTTTAAAATGGGGAGATGCTTTCACAGAAGGCAATAGCTGGCACTATTCCTGGTCTGTATTCCATGATCCCCAGGGACTGATTGACCTTATGGGAGGTGAAGCCCCCTTCGTGCAGATGCTCGACTCCGTATTTGCCGTTCCACCTTTATTCGACGACAGCTATTACGGACAAGTAATTCATGAGATCCGCGAAATGACCGTAATGAATATGGGAAATTATGCACACGGCAATCAGCCCATTCAGCACATGATCTATCTGTACAATTATGCCGGACAACCCTGGAAAGCCCAATATTGGTTACGCCAAGTGATGGATCGCATGTATACTCCCGGCCCCGACGGTTATTGCGGTGATGAAGATAACGGTCAAACTTCTGCCTGGTATGTATTCTCTGCATTGGGATTCTACCCGGTATGTCCGGGAACCGATGAATATGTACTTGGAGCCCCTCTGTTCAAGAAAGCGACCCTACATCTGGAGAATGGTAATAATTTGGTAATAGATGCTCCTGACAATGACGAGAATACCATGTATATAAAATCGCTCCAGTTCAACGGAGATAATTATACCAAGAACTATCTGAAACACGGGGATCTGCTCAAAGGCGGAACCATAAAATGCCATATGAGCCGGACTCCTAATTTACAGAGAGGTATTCAGCCTTCTGATTTCCCCTATTCCTTTTCAACAGAAGAAAAGAAAAAATAATCGAATTTATTCCTTTTTTACTGATTGCATCCAGACCCCAACAGTAAATCCGTTTACTCACTCCCTTCACTTTTTCCAATGTCCGACAAAGGCATGGGATTGTGAAGGGAGTTGTTTATTATCTCCCCTCCCCCCTTTCAAACAGGAACATTGCATTTATAAACGAGGATATATATTTTGCAAGATCTCTAAAATGACAACCTATATAGGACTAACAACGGGAAAGCAAACTCATTGAGGTCTAAAAAATATGGCGCAAACTAACTTAGTATAACAAGAGAAGTTGTCAACTAAATCCCAGTACAATATAATAATTCGTTTCAATTTATTGGAAAGGAAAGTTTCTTCTACATGGAACTCCTTGTTTCATTAGGTTGGAACTCTTTGTTTCATCAGCTTGAAACTCTTTGTTTCATCCGTATGAAACTTTTTGTTTCATCCGTATGAAACTTTTTGTTTCTCGGTGTGGAACGAATGGTTTCTCCGGAGGAAACAAAGTTAATATAATGTTTCACCTCATAATCATCTATATAAAAACGCTTTTAAGGCAACAGAAAACTGTATTAACACACTCCTTGCACATATAAACAAAATTATTTTTAAAAAACTTCGTTTAGCAGTAAGTGTATTTTCAATTACTATTGTTTTATTATCAAAAGGGGAACGGAAATCTCCTCATGCGAATATATTACTAATGTATAACCACTAAATTTTGTTTATGGAAAGCAATCATTCTTTTCGAAGTACTAAACTACTTCGGGCTTTACTGATTCTTTTGCTTATGGCAATCCCAGTACAATGGGCATTCGCTCAATTGACGTTGAACACCTCTCGTACCACATTAGGAGCTATTATTAAGCAAATTCAGTCTCAATCCGAATATCAATTCTTTTATGACGATCAATTGTCTACGACTCCCGTTGAAGCCATAAAAGTAGAAAATGCATCAGTAGAAGATGTATTAAACCAAATCCTTAAAAATAAAAACATTTCATTTAAGGTAGAAGATAACATTATCTATCTGAAACCTCAAACACCTGTCCAAGATCAACAACCAAAGGTAGGACAACCACGTAAAATAAGCGGAACTATTGTCGATGAAAACGGTGAACCGTTGATTGGTGTAAATGTACTTGTAAAAGGAACGACCAATGGAGTAATCAGCGATTTCGACGGTAATTACACCTTAATGGTCGATGAAGAAAACCCTGTCCTCCAGTTTTCATACATAGGCTATACCCCGCAAGAAATAACCGTAAAAGAACAGGCTGTTATCAACCTGAAAATGACATCCGATACGCAAGTAATTGATGAAGTCGTAGTAACAGCATTGGGGATCAAACGTGAAAAAAAGATGCTCGGATATTCCGTTCAAGAAATAAAGAGCGACGCATTGAACACGACCGGAGATCCTTCCGTAACCAGTGCATTGCAAGGAAAAGTTGCCGGATTACAAATGAATACCTCCAGTACCGGTTTAGGTGGTTCTACTAAAATAACAATCCGTGGTAACTCTTCTTTAACAGACAACAACCAACCATTATGGATTGTAGACGGTGTACCTTTCACTGATAACCAGACGTCCGAAGCCTCCGCCTATGGAGGGTACGATCGTGGAGGTACGTCTTTCGACATCAACCCCGAAGACATTGAATCAATCTCCGTATTGAAAGGGCCGAATGCTGCCGCCCTATATGGATCACGTGCCGGTAATGGTGTAATTCTTGTTACAACCAAAAAAGGTAGTAAAAAAGACGGTTTCGGTGTAACCTACAATGGAAATTTCACTTGGAGCCAAATAACCGGAACATTGAAAATGCAGGATAGATACGGGCAAGGTAGTAGAGGTGAATTAGTATATAAGCCCCAAGAAGGAAGCCAAGCAGTGGCAAGACCTACTGTACCCAACGACAATGCACATAGAGATGAATGGGATGCATATAACGAATATATAGCCAATAGAACTTTAAGTGGCGAACTTGCTTACGGCCCCGAACTTGACGGTCGCATGGAGCGCACATGGAATGGTGAAGTAATACCTTATTCATATTATGGCAACAAATTGAAAGATTATTTCAATACAGGATTCTCACAATTTCATAGTGTAGCAGTGGGTAGTTCTACCGATAAATCACATTTCAGAGCATCTTTGGGGTTTAACGGCAATGATGGACTATTCAAAGATGAAACGCTTGACAAATTAACTGTTGACATTAATGCAGGAGCAACCTTAAATAAATATTTCTCTCTTGACGGAAAAATTTCACTGTCAAGAACAAAAGCAGAAAACCGGCCGCTCACCGGATTAAATGGTGAAGTAGCACAACTTCTACTTATACCGGGCAATATTCGCTTGGAAGATTTAGCCAATTACAGTACACCGGAACGTGCACACGTCAATTGGTTCGGTCCTAATCAGCAGTACTCCAATCCCTATTATGTACGCCATCGCTACCAAAACAGTGATGAACGCTGGCGCGCTTTCGGTTATTATGCCGCTCGTGTGAATTTTACCGATTGGTTGAAATTCTCCGCTAAGTACGCTTTTGACGGCTATCGTACTCGTATACAAACTTCCGATTTAAGTTTAGCCGATCAGGCAATAGCCGACAAAGGAGGTAGCTGGGAACAAAAAATAACAACTGACGAGATGAACCGTACAGAAGAATTTCATTTTGAACACAACATCGAATTTATGCTGATGGGAGATAATAGACTTAACGATGACTTTCGTTTTGTATATTCATTAGGCTCCAACATTATGTATCAGAATTATGAGTTACTATCAGTAAGTGTAAACAATTTGCTTGAGAAAAACAATTGGATATTAAATACGGGCGAACGTCTGAATAACGCTTCCAACGATGGCCATAAGCGCGCCATGTACTCCGCTTTCGGTTCTTTCCAGTTGGCGTTTCGTGAATACTTATCACTCGATTTGACAGCCCGTAATGACTGGTCATCAACATTGCCTTCACGAAATTGTTCTTTCTTTTATCCTTCAGCAAGTCTTAGTTTTGTAGTTACGGATTTTTTTAAATCTATCGAAAAGCCATTACCTCAATGGATGACTTTTGCTAAACTCCGCACATCTTTTGCACAAGTCGGTAAAGACCCTGATCCATATAACCTATATAATACTCGATTATACAATTATATTAATGGAATACGTGTACCGGTATCTAACACAATAAAGATGAATGATAATCTAAAACCGGAAACAAAAACTTCATACGAGGTAGGTTTAGATATGAAATTCTTGAATAATCGTCTGGGATTTGATTTCACTTACTATTATACAGGAACCAAGAACCAGTCTATGTTAGTCGCCGCCTCTTCACCTTGGAGTAAACAGTGGGTCAATGCCGGAAAAATTACCAACAAAGGTTTCGAATTGATGCTTTATGGAACACCGGTACAAACAAAAGACTTTACATTCGATCTGTCTCTCAATTTAGCCAAGAACATATCCCGCGTTGACGAATTAGCCGATGGCGTTAACTACATTTATTTTGATGGTGATAGCAATATGCCGGTTAAAGTAGGTGCAGTTGTAGGAGGCAGATTAGGCGACATATATGCTAATAATATAATGAAACGCGACTCCAAAGGGAATCTCGTAGTCGACAATTCAGGTTTACCAATGCCCGAAACAGGTAATGGTAATCTGGAACAGTACTTACTCGATCATCCTATCGGTAATATCGAACCAGACTTATTGATGTCGGTAACTCCTTCATTCACATATAAAGGATTTTCTTTAGCAGCCATGTTCGACATGAAATTCGGCGGTGATTTGGTAAGCGTATCCGAAGGAATGGCAACAGCCGTAGGAACTTCGGCACGTACAGAGTATCGCGGGGAATATACAGAAATAAATGGAGTTAAGGACTATTACATTGTAGTACCCGGGGTGAAGCAAGACGGAAGTGCCAACGACATTCCCGTTAGTGCGCAGACATATTACTCGACAATAGGTCTTTATAAATCACAAAAGGGTTATGCTGAAGAGTTCGTATATGACGCTTCCTATATCAAATTGAAAGAACTTTCTATCGGCTATTCTTTCCCAAAAAGAATGTTGAAACGTACTCCATTCTCTACGCTCAAACTGTCATTTGTGGGTCGCAATTTATGCTATCTTTTAAAGCATACTCCGGGAAACCCCGACGGCGGTTATGACACCTCGATGTTTTCACAAGCCCTTGACTTTGCAGCCGTACCATATACCCGTACCCTCGGATTTTCAATTAATATCGGATTCTAATAAACCATAAGACACAATGAAAATAATTATTAAATCTAAGAAATTAATAAGTGCGATACTGTTACCAGTATCGTTGCTGACTATACATTCGTGTTATGACTTTGATGCCTTACGCGAAGACCCTTATGCACTGATTGATCATTCAAATTCAACTGGTACCGATACTGAAACTGAAGATGATACAAAGTATGCAGATATTAATCTGTCTTTTAAAGTTTCAAAAGAAGATTCCGTAGCTTACCGTACCGATCTGGCCGGAGCAGCAAGCACATTCCGCAGTTTTCTTTACGATGGATACTATAATGATTATCAGATTACAACAAATTTGAGCCATGACATATATGCCGGATATGTTGCTAATAATCAACCCAAACATGCTAAAAAATCACCGGATTACGGATATGCCGATGGTTGGTCTGCAACCCGTTGGCGTCACTTTTATGATGACCGCAGTTCTGAATATCGTACATTGTTACGTGCATTTAAATTCAATAATAATCCGGACCAATATAGGAACTATTTCTATATTACACGTATATACTATACGTTTCTTGCGCTTGCCAATACCGACACTTACGGTGCAATGCCATTAAAAGAATATGTATCAGCACGTGTTCCTGAGACCAATAATGTTGCTTATGACACACAAGCAGATGTGTACGACATAATGTTCCGCATACTTGAGCAAGCCGTTGACAGTATTCGTCCGGAGGAAACCGAACAATGGTCACCTACCACCGATGACATATGTTATTTTGGCGATGTCAACAAATGGTTACGTTTTGCCAACACGTTACGTCTACGAATGGCATTACGCATTTCCAACATCGATCCTGAACGTGCAAAGCAGGAAGGTGAAGCTGCATTAAACAACCCATATGGATTAATGACAAGTAACGATGACAACATGCAGACGGTTCCGCGCTATGCACCTACGGCTATGGGGGGTATCGATGCCGGCGGTGATGAAAATGCACTTGCTATGTGTAGTGTGGCCTATGGTGGAGAGAGTGTGATGTCATGGGATTTGGAACAGTTTTATCGTAATCTTAGCTCATCAGGCATGGAATATCAAATAAAAACCGGACGTAATGGTTCTATTACAAAAATCATCGATCCACGTTGTCTCGTATGCTGGTATCGGGCCAATATGACAAGTTCTACAATAGCTGTCGGAGAAGAAAGTCTCCGTGAAGATTTTGTTGGTTGCAAACGCGGTGCACAAGAACCCGATATCTCTATGTCGGTACTTAATTACAGCATAACCCGTACACAGCCCAAAAGTATTGATGGTAAAGGGCTGAATCCGTTATTCTGGTTTAACTATGCCCGCCCTACGGTATGGCTCGGCTATTCAGAATCTCTGTTCCTAAAAGCCGAGGCTGCATTACGTGGTTGGAGAGGCGCTGATTTAACAATGAGTACAGAAGATTATTTTCTTGCCGGCATCCGTGCTTCTATGGACTATTATCAAATAGCCTCTTCTACTACTGAAAGTTACATCAATGGCTTGGCTATTTATGAAGAGGGTAATCCATTCTCAGGCAGTGATAAGGAAGCGGCGCTCGAAGCTATCATCACTCAGAAGTGGATGGCTGTCTTCCCAAATGGCAGCGAAGGATGGGCAGAGTTCCGTCGGACAGATTACCCTGCACTTGCCAATCAACTTGCCAATGAATCGGGAGGTGATGTCCCTGCAGGAAAGAATATCAAGCGTCTGCTTTACCCCAATAGTGAAAACAACAACCGGTATTTTGCCGAACACAGTGAACTGCAAAAAGCTAATACACAAGGAACTCGTCTTTGGTGGGATGTTGCAGACACAAACGATAATGAAGGCAAACGTTTGAAACCGAATAACTTCCGCAATAATACATTCAAGAGATCAATAAAATAATTATTTATTAACTTTAATACTAATCGATTATGAACATTAAAAAATTATTTAGTGTTATTACATTCTCTCTATGCTTAGGAGGAGTGATGCAAGCACAACAACCTTATACAGGTTGTTGGCATCCTGAAGACATCAAGAATTGGACTCCCGAGAGTGATCCGTCTGCAAAATTCAACCGCAGTCAAATCCCCTTAGCTAATCGCTTTACCGAACCCACACTGATGAAAGCCAATCAATATCAGTACTATGAAGGGGAAATATGCGATGCTACGATTCTTTTCAATATGTGTAGCCAAAGTCCTTCACAAGGTGCTAATAATTTTACAGGTTACTGCCCTTCATATTACCAATACAAAGACAAGGTAGTTTACTGGTCTGGAGCTGCTGATGAAGGAATCATCTGCCCTCCACCGGCATACTCAATCGATGCCTGTCACCTTAATGGAGTAAAAATTCTCGGTCAAATTTTTCTTCCACCTAAAGCATTCGGAGGTAAGGATATTTGGCCAAAACAATTACTTACACAAGAGAACGGTACTTACCCTTATGCCATAAAACTCTTTGAAATAGCCAAATACTTTGGATTCGACGGTTGGTTCATCAATAATGAAACCTATGGTGCCTCATCCGATCTTGATTGGTGCCATTTTATACGGGCATTCAATGAAGCAGCCGATGCCGAAGGGTATACCTGGTTTGAATGCCAATTTTACGATGCAGGGCTAAATGTAAACTCTACAGTTTTGGCATCACATAAAAACACATCACAATTTCTTGAATATCAAACCGTTACAGATAAAAGAGAAAAATACGCCGGCATGTTGGGATGTAGCATAGAGGAAACTTTTTCAAGAGTTTACGCAGGAGCTCAAATGGTAGGAGCCGGATTACAAGGTGCACAAGAATATTTAAATGGAGCATTCCCTACAACAGGACATGTTGGCTCTATCGCCTTGTTTTGTCCGGAAGAACGTATTTGGAAAGATAACGTGAGTAAACTTCTCGGCACATCTGATAATTGCGGAGAGAAAGCTTACGCAGCTCAGGAGCAGACATTCCGTAACGAAGAAATCATGTGGGTTAATAACATTGGTGATCCTTCTAACCTAACTAACTTCGATACATGGCGCGGATTTTCCGGTGCTATCCTCGAACGTTCCAATATCCAGTCAATGCCTTTCGAATCATCAATGAGTGTAGGTCTCGGCAAACACCGTTTCATCGAAGGAGAGAAGATAGCTACTCAAGACTGGAATAATACCGGTGTTCAATCCATTCTCCCCACATGGCGCTGGTGGATTGAAAATCGCGGCGACCTTGCCGTTAGTGTTAATTGGGATGATGCCTATATGTTAGGCTCAAGTTACAAGATTACAGGTACACTCTCGGCAGGCGACCACTTGATGCGTCTTTACAAGACTATGGTTCCCGTTACAAATGGAGGTACACTTCGCGTTGTATACAAAGCTAATGGCGGTTCAGTTGAACCGGTTGTCGCTACTCAAAGTTCAGTAACCGAAGGACAGGTGACACTCACCAATCCCACAACTACAACAAAAAATGGCTGGACTGTGGCTGATTACAATCTATCATCACTCAAAGGCAAAACAATTTACATGATTGCACTTAATCTCAAAGCAAGTGCTACCGTAAACGATTACAAAGCCTTACTTGGCCAAATCGCCCTTTATCCTACTTCCTATTCACCTGATGTTGTGACTATCAACAACCTGAAAGTCACCAATTCGCTTGGTATGACCAAGGGTAATATTCGTGTAACTTGGGACTATACTTATAATAATGACTTCGAACATTTTGACGTTTATATGACCAACTCCAAAGGTACAAAACTCGTAGGGCAAACACGTGGTGAAGGTTTTTATATTCCAGAAGTTCAAAAAAGCAACAACGAGACATCGGTAAAAGTCAAAGTTGTCCCTGTAATGAAAAGAAATATCCAAGGTAGCGGTGCAGAAGTAACGGCAGCATTTGCTGTCCCGACCAATGGTATTTTACTGAAATCTGATACCACGTATGTGAAAGTTGGTGACAACGTAACCATCACCGCAACAAGTATGGTCTCCAATCCTTCATGGAATTGGACACTTCCTTCGTCACTCGAACTTGTGTCAGGACAAGGTACAAATCAGATCGTAGTAAAAGGAAAATCAATAGGTCAGCAAACTGTCAACGTAACTGATGGTACCAACACAATATCAAATCACAATGTATTTGCCGTTCTTTCAGCTAATGATATTCAAGACATCTATAATGTAGCTCTTAATAAAACAATCCATAGTTATAGCCGCGCTTATGAAACCAATTTACCTTCCTATCTGATCGATGGCATTACAAATCCTTCCGGTTCAGGTGAATATTGGTTTACCCGTGGTACTGATTTCTGGACTGTGATCGATCTCGAAAACGTGTATGACATCTATGGCTTCCGTATCTACGATAGCAAGTCGAGAAAAGGTTTCGACGGTGATAATATTCTGAATTATCGAATTGATCTGTCAATGGATGGAACAACGTGGACGACTTATGTAGATGAACAAGATCGAAGCGAAGACATAAAGGCAGACTATATTTCACCGGCCCGTGCACGCTACGTACGTCTCAATCCCTATTCAGACGTAGCAACCAAACTAACACTTTGGGAATTTGAGGTATATGGTGCTCCGACTACAAAACTCAATGTTGAAGTTCCCGTGAACTTAACTATCGCTGCAGGAACCACCGAAACCATCGAAGTTACTTATGCTCTCAATGGAGAAAATCGTGATGAAAATTTTAACTGTATAGCTACTGCCGGCAATTCAGTAATTTCAATTGGTGAAATTACCGAAGATGCTACCAAGTGCGTGTTTAAAATTCCTGTTACAGCTATCGCATCAATAGGGACATCAACAATCACTGTCCGCGTCAATAATGGTGAAGACTATCGTCAAAAGACCATCAATGTAACTGTTGACAATGCTGAACAAGAGAGTGTACTTGCCGGAATGAGTGCGGAAATTCGTTACTACTCAACGGACTACTCTGAAAGTGCACAACATACCACCTATACTGTTAACACGCTAACCGACGGTGACACATCAAGCGATGTATTAACCGTACTTGGTGATAATGAATTTTCGACCCATACCGATGATGTTTGGGCAGTATTTGAAGCTCCTGAGACATGGGATCTTACCAAAGTAAAAATTTATCTTCCCAACAACAATCAAGGAGAAAATGCTAATGGCAAGCAAGGTGCCGTGAATAACGAAATTTCAATCCGTGTTAGTGATACAGGCACAAGTTGGACTACTATCAAGACTTTCAGTAATCTTACAGATGAATCGCAACTACAATACATCCTCCCAGAATCGATTACCACAAAATATTTGGCAGTTGTCTGCAATGTCAATGTCTATTTTTGGGCTTCGTTAGCCGAAGTTGAAGCTTTCATAGCTTCTTCATCACAACTCGAAGAGGTTTTCATGCCGCTCGAAATCTCCGAAGGCTTCAACGCTGATATAATTGCTGAACGTACCCCTGTTGAAGGCTGTCTCTACGCGAATCAAGCCGTTCACTCCAATTGCGTTTACTATACGAAGGACGTATCAGATGCAGGTTACATTTCTGATGACTCACGTATAGTCAATGTTTCTAATTATGAATATAAATTAGGTGCCTATGATGCAAACAATAGTATGTATGCATCCCAAAAAGACACCGAGTATACAATGACGTTTGCCGAGCAAGTTTCTACTTCTGAACTTCGTTTTCTTTATGCCAGCGCTGGAGCTAACGTAACAATGCGAATCAACTACACCGATGGTACCAGTGAAGAGACTACCGTAGAAAATGCAAAAACGACGACTCTTAGTAATAAGTATGAGTACGCTAAAATACTAAGTAGAATATTTATCAAAGCCAATGGAACTATTATTCCAATAGGACTGATTGTAGAAAACACCAGTGGTCTTGCAGAGATGAAGATCGCTTCCGACATTAATAAGAAAGTTGAATCAGTGACTGTTATTCCCGCAAGTAAAACCAACCACTTTTATTTGGCAGCTGTCTATAAAAGCTACAAAGCTACCGGCGTCGAAGATAATATAGCTGAGACTCCGGCCAATGACAATACTGCATTAATAGTTTATCCTAACCCTGTACGGCAAGGAGAAATGATCAAAGTCCTTACTACAGGGACTGCCGAAGTTTCTTTCGTATCACTCACAGGTAAAGTAATACAGCAAGTTTCAGCAGTTAATGAAGTAGCAGAAATTCCTGTTAATGTACCAGCAGGCGTTTATATTGTGGTTGTCAAAGACGAAAGCGGAGTAAAAACCGCCAAAGTTATAGTAAAATAATACAATCATAAGTACTAAATTTAGAATGGCTGGTTCATATTGAATCGGCCATTCTTTTATAGAATTCTGTAAAAAGAGAATAACAATATCACTCATATCCCCCAAGTAAAATAGTCAACCAATTAATATATTTATTCATAATCATCGATCGAAAAAGAATATTTCATTATTTTTGACCCATATAACCAATACAAGCGACATGAAAAAAGAAATACTCCTCTCCATCATACTAATTTTATTAGCAAATAGTTGTTGTACCCGTCCCCGGCCTACAGAAATCAACTCTCCCGATAATACGATCAAGCTTGCTTTCTGCCTGAATGACAGCAATCAAATGACTTACCATATCACTGTTAATGATACTCCATTTATTGCTCCCTCCATTCTCGGTTTCGAAGCCAGAGACGGAATCAACCTATCAGAAGATTTCCACATTACCGGAACGGATTTCGACTCCAAAGATGAAATATGGACACAACCGTGGGGAGAAAATAAATCAATACGCAATCATTATAATGAAATGGCTGTACACCTGACAGACACCAAAGAGACTCTGCTAACCCTTCGTTTCAGAGTATTCAATGATGGTATAGGATTTCGCTACGAATACCAGGTGCCCAATGCGGACAGCCTGTTTATCACGGATGAACTGACCTCCTTCAATATTGCACAAGACGGAACATCCTGGTCAATCCCGGCCAGCTTCGACACCTATGAACTACTATACCGCACACAGCCCATAAGCCAAATAGACAATGCCAACACGCCCATGACATTCAAAACAGGAAATATATATGCCAGTATACACGAAGCGGCACTGACCGACTTCCCCGAAATGACCTTGAAAAATACAGGCAACTGTCTGCTGAAATCAGAACTGGCTCCCTGGCCGGACGGTGTAAAAGCCCGAATCACAGGTGGAACTTTCCAAACTCCCTGGCGGACCATACAAATTGCCCCGAAAGCCGTCGGGCTGATTAATTCGGGATTAATCCTAAACTTGAATGAACCGTGCGTATTGGAGACAACCGACTGGATACGTCCGATGAAATACGTAGGTATCTGGTGGGGCATGCATTTGGGAGTGGAAAGCTGGGTAATCAATGACCGCCACGGCGCAACAACAGAAAATGCCAAAAGATACATCGACTTTGCCGCCGCCAACCACATTGAAGCGGTGATGTTTGAAGGCTGGAATGAAGGATGGGAAAATTGGGGAGGCACACAAAACTTCGATTACACCCGGCCATATGCCGATTTCGACCTGCAAGAAATAGCCCGTTATGCCCGGGAAAAGGGAATAGAGATAATCGGTCATCACGAAACAGGCGGTAATATTCCGAATTACGAGAATCAATTGGACAAAGCCTACCAATGGTATGCAGATTTAGGCATACATTCGGTAAAAACCGGCTATGCCGGAGGACTCCCTGCCGGGCACAATCATCATGGGCAATATAACGTGCGCCACTATCGGAACGTAGTGAAAACAGCTGCCAAATATCACACTACCCTCGATGTGCATGAACCGATCAAGGATACCGGTATCCGCCGTACCTATCCGAATATGATGACGCGTGAAGGTGCACGGGGAATGGAGTGGAACGCCTGGAGTACGGGAAATCCGCCCTCCCATCACGAACTGCTGCCATTCACCAGATTACTGAGCGGTCCGATGGATTATACACCGGGAATCTTCGACATCCTGTATGAACGGGCCAAGCACTCACCTTTCCGGAAAAAGTGGAATAGCATGGATAGCAAGGACTGCCGCGTCAATACAACATTAGCCAAGCAGATTGCCAATTGGGTAGTAATCTACTCCCCACTCCAAATGGCTGCGGACATGATAGAAAATTATGAAGGACATCCTGCTTTTCAATTCTTCCGTGATTTCGACGCCGACTGTGACTGGTCGGAAGCTTTGGCTGGAGAACCCGGTGAGTTTGTAGTAATCGTCCGTAAAGCAAAGGACAAATATTTCTTGGGAGCCACAACTAACGAAGAAGCACGTACAACAGATATCAAACTGGATTTTCTTGAAAAAGGAAAGACGTATAAAGCAACAGTCTATGCCGACGGAGCGAATGCCGATTGGGAAACCAATCCTACTTCATACGAAATCTTAGAGAAAACGGTGACAACCGATGATACTCTTTCTATCCGCATGGCAAAAGGCGGAGGACAAGCCATTACTTTCATACCGCTTGAAAAATAGTTAAGGAAAAGGGAGATACTGCACACTCGTAAAAGTATCTCCCTTTTCTGTACTTACCATCGCATTCTATATTTGCCACCACCAATCAACAGCACCGCTTCTATCGACAACAGACCACATAAAATCACCACTATATCCACTGCTCCTTCGGATAATTGACCAAATACAACGTTCGAGTAGCACGGGTGAAAGCCGTATATAGCCAACGAAAATAATCGGGTGTCAGATACTCATCCGTCATATATCCCTGATCAAGAAAAACATTTTGCCACTGCCCGCCCTGAGCTTTATGACAGGTGACAGCATACGCATATTTCACCTGTAAAGCATTGTAATGCGGGTCAGCTTTCATCTTTTTCATACGATCCCTCTTAACAGGAATATCCGCATAATCCTCTAACACGCTATAAAACAAACGGTCGTTTTCCGTTTTCGGCAAAGCCGGAGCATCCGAATGAAGTGTATCCAGCAATAAATTGGCCTCCAACTCAAAATCTTCATGGTCGGGAAATGTCAATACGACCTCTGCAAAGCGAAACTCATACAGCTCGCGCGTACGACGAACCCGACGCACCACAGCAATCTCTCCATTTGCAATAAAATCCATTTCCTTGCTTTTTTCCGTCCAATAATAATTATTCTTTGCCACCATCAACATATCACCGATATTCAGTTCGTCTTCCCGATAGAGAATTTGCGCCCTTATACCTTTATTATATATATTGGCCCGTTTATTGGAACGGCAAACCACAATTGTCTCATCCATGCCGTCCCGCTCATAACAGGCAGTAAGTGTATCGATCAGTTCCTCCCCCGGTACTACCTTTATATCGGCAAATCCGGAAATCCGAATCTTGGGAAGAGAATAACATTCATCTTCCGCAATCAATTCACGAAGACGGGTCGCATTCCATAAAATACCGGAATCCTGTACCTGTCGCACTACCTGTGTCAGATCGACCTCCCGCACTTCCAAACCGTATCCTTTCAAAGCGTCCGTAAAAAGCGCCGGACTCAACTCCTCACCCACCGGCGGAAGCTGAGCCGTATCGCCCATCAATAATAAACGGCATCCCGTACCGGAATAGACAAACTGTATCAAATCATCCAACAACCGTCCTGTACCGAACATTGCCCCGGACAACCCTTCATTGGAAATCATGGAAGCCTCATCTACTATAAATAAAGTATGTGTAGCAAGATTGTCATTTATAGAAAAATTACCGGTCTCATTCGAAAAAGACTGTTGCCGGTATATCTTTTTATGGATAGTAAATGCCGGATGTCCTGCGTAAGCCGAAAACACCTTCGCCGCCCGCCCCGTAGGAGCCAGTAGAACAGACCTTTGCTGCAATTTGTCCATTGTCTTAACCAATGCACCCACCAATGACGTTTTACCGGTTCCGGCATACCCACGCAGCACAAACACTGCGTCATTGCTTTGCGAAAGCAAGAACTCCGAAAGAGATTTTACAGCTATTTCTTGCTCAAAAGTTGGTTGATAAGGAAAATTTTCCTTAATTTGCCTTTCTAAATAGTTATTTATCATTTTTGTACGAGAAAAAAGTTCTCGGAACCATCGAATTTAGATTTATTTATTTTAATTTTGCGATGCGAATATAACAACTAAAAAAACATATTTATCATGAAAACAGTATTTAATATCGTATTAGGTCTGTGTGCGCTTGCTTTGATCTACATCTGCTACAACAGCATCATGGGGCCTATCAATTTTGAAGAAGCTAAAAAGCAGAGAGATCAAGCTGTTATTGCCCGCCTGATTGACATCCGTAAAGCACAGATGGAATTTCGTAATCTTAACAAAGGTCAATATACGGCAAGCTTTGATACTTTGATTGATTTTGTTAAAAATAAAAAGCTTCCTTTCTTATATAAAGTAGGTGAGTTGACAGACAAGCAGCTGGACGAAGGTATGACTGAGAAAAAAGCAATGAATATCATCAATAAAGCTAAGAAAACCGGTAATTACAGCGAAGTTAATAAACTTGGACTGGAAAACTTTAAACGTGATACAATGTGGGTAGCTGTATTGGACACAATCTATCCAAAAGGTTTTAATCCGGATTCTATGAGATACATTCCTTTCGGAGGCGGTGCTCAGTTTGAAATGGCTATCAAAAACGATACAGCTAAATCGGGTGCTCCTATTTTCATGTTCGAAGTAAAAGCTCCATACGATACTTATCTGGGTGGCCTTGACAAACAGGAAATTGCTAACTTGAAAGACCTTCAGACTAAATTGGGTAAATACTGTGGTTTGATGGTAGGTTCTATTGAAAGTCCTAATAACGGTGCAGGAAACTGGGAATAATAAAATCGACTTTAGTAAATCGGAACAATATACATTATCCATCCGTCTCAGTACGGATGGATTTTCTTTTTCTATCTACAATCCGATTCACGAAAGTTCGCTCTCTTTTTTTGAAAAAGAGACCAATGCTTCATTGTCCTTAACGGCAAATCTGAAACAGTTTTTCCGTGAAACCGAATTTCTCACTTTACCTTATAGAAGGGTAAATATCCTCATGGCAGACAAACGCTTTACGCATGTTCCTACCGTTTTTTTCGAAGAAGAACAAGCCGGAATATTGTTTTATCACAACCATTCCCCAAAGGAAAATGAAATAGTATTGCACAATGTTTTGTCAAGAAGCAACGTGACTGTCATATTCGGAATGGACAGAAGCGCTTATCTGTTTCTCAAGGAGCAATATCCCGAAGCCCGGTTCTATTCGCAAGCCAGTCCGTTAAACGAATACTTTTCAACTAAAAGCCGATTAGGCAATAGCAAAAAGATGTACGTATCCCTGCGTAAGAATGCAATGGATTTGTTTTGCTATGAACGCGGACATTTGTTATTGGCCAATTCTTTTGAATGTGAACAAACCGCCGACCGTATCTACTATCTGCTTTATATATGGAAGCAACTCGGCTTCGATCAGGAACGGGACGAACTTCATCTCACAGGTATTCTGGCCGACAAAGAAAATCTGGTTACAGAATTACGTAAATTCATCCTTCAGGTATTTATTATGAATCCGGAGACTAATATTGACATACAAGCCCTATTAACATGCGAGTGATCAGCGGAATATACAAAAGAAGAAGATTTGACGTACCCCGTACGTTCAAAGCGCGCCCCACCACAGATTTCGCCAAAGAGAATCTGTTCAATGTATTATCTAATTATATCGACTTTGAAGAAGGCGTCACTGCCCTTGATCTGTTTGCCGGAACAGGCAGCATCAGCATTGAACTGATATCCCGTGGATGCGACAGAGTGATCAGCATAGAAAAAGACCGGGAACATCACGCCTTTATCTGTAAAATAATGAAAGAGGTACAAACAGAAAAGTGCCTGCCTGTACGTGGAGACGTATTCAAATTTATTAACGGCGGACGCGAACAGTTCGACTTCATTTTTGCCGACCCCCCCTATGAGTTAAAAGAACTCGAAACCCTTCCGGAGCTGATATTCAAAAACAACCTTTTGAAAGAAGACGGACTTTTCGTATTGGAACATGGTAAACAAAATAACTTTGAAGATCATCCGCATTTCGTAGAAAGAAGGGTGTATGGAAGCGTCAACTTCTCATTCTTCAAGTAGAATCACGTCAACAGGCTGTTTGGTCCACTGCCTATTCTTTACAGCAAAGGTGCCAGCAGCCTTACCACTGATTCCATTGCTTTCTGAAGCCAAGGACGTTTTATCCAGTTTTTAAGGAACACTTGTGTACATTCCCTCTGATCGAGCATAAATATCTCTTTCATCTGTAAAGCAGTCACCATATCATACATAAAAGCATTTACCTCAAAATTATGTTCAAAGCTGCGGAAATCCACATTGGTAGATCCGACTGTAGAAAGCATATCGTCCGAAACCATCAGCTTGGAGTGTAAAAAGCCTTTCTTATAAAAATAAACCTTCACACCCGCCCGAAGCACGTCTGCCAAGTAAGAACGGGAGCCCAAATGAGTAATCCGGTTGTCGGCGCGTTCCGGCAACATCAGACGGACATCCACTCCGGACAATGCCGCAGCCTGCATCGCCGCCAATACCTGCTCTGTCGGCAAAAAATAGGGAGTCTGTATATAAAAATACCTTTGGGCACCGGAGATAGCCATCGTCAACCCCTGCATAATTTCTTTCCAAGGACCTATCGGCTCGCCCGTCACAATCTGCACCAATGAATCACCATACGAATCGATCTTCGGGAAATAACGTGAAGAGGTGATCAACGTACGATCTACAAAATACCAGTCAAGCAAAAAAGCACTTTGCAAACCGTGTACGGCTTTTCCCTGAAGCATTATATGTGTATCACGCCAGATTCCCCAAGAAAATCCCCGCATATAACGTTCGGCCAGATTCATACCGCCTACAAATCCCACAAGCCCGTCGATAACGACAATCTTACGGTGATTCCGATAATTCACTTTACTCGTAAACAACGGGAAACGTACTTTCAAGAAGCTACGCACCTCAATACCGGCTCCCCTCATATCTTCAAAGAAAGCACTCGGCACGTGCCAACATCCCACATCGTCGTAGATAACCCGCACTTCAACTCCGGCACGCGCTTTCCCGATCAAAACATCACGCACTAACCGTCCTACGGCATCATCCTCGAAAATATAGAATTCCATATGAATATGCTTTTCCGCCTTTTGCAGTTCCCTCAGAAGAGCTTGCAACATAGAATATCCGGAGGTGTAGGTGTCTACCCTGTTCCCTTCAAACGGCAAAGCCTGATTGGTATGCTGAAACAACTTAATGAGCCGCTCATAGGCTTCCGGCAGGACAGAAGAACCCTGAGCCAGATATTCCGCCATTGGCTTCTTCAATAGCCGTCCATAACTTTTTTTCCCAATGATCCGTTCACGACGCTGGCTACGTCCGAAAAAGAAATAAAACACCAGTCCTACGATAGGGAGAAACATCAATACCAGAATCCAAGCCATCGTCTTCACCGGGTTACGATTATCGAGAATCACAACGACAATCGTACCGATAATGGCTCCGAAATAAATGATATCGAAAGCTACTGTTGCTATTTGACTAAATATGATATTCCAATCAATCATAATAGCAAATGTAGATAAAAGGATCGGCATATCAAAGCATCTTTTTCATTAATGCTTATATATAAAAAACATCCGAATGTATTGCAAACACAAAATCAATTTTAATACAACGGAAAAACGATAAGAAAAAAGGTTCACAACTATAATTTATAAGTCATGAACCTCTTTTCTTTTTATGCGTAAAGTTTAGAAACGTAGTCTTCCGCCACCGTGACCGCCGCCGGGACCTCTACCACCGCCGGGGCCCATACCCGGACCGCGACGTCCGGGAGCTTTCCCCCCTAACGTATTGAAACGATATACAAAGTGCACCATGAAATAACTGCCCAATGTATTATATTCCGTGTCGCTCATCTGCGTTTCACTGATAGAACGACTCAGGTTGGTCTGCTGCTTGAGGATATCATAGATCTTGAAGCGAAGAGTCGCTGCATTGTTTTTAAGGAAATTCTTGGATATCTGTGCATTCCAAATAAGCTCATTATCATTGAAGCCACCTGTATACCCACTTTTAAAACGACAATTTATATCAGTCGAGAGATACATCTGCCAAGGAAGATTAACATTCGTATTACCACCCACGTAATAATCGAAAGTCTCACGATTACTATTCTCCTGTTTGCTGTTGCGTACCAGATTATAATTTACCGATCCATTGAGAGACACATCAAAAGCATCGCAACGATAATTACCTGTCAGACGTTCGCCCACAGCAAAATTATGAGTCGTACTTAACTCCTGGTTACTCTTATCCTTGCCAACCGTAGTATAACTCACAGCATCGCTATAACGGACATTAGCATTGGAAGACATCGTAAATTTCTTATTCTTAAACGGAGTATTGAACGAGAAATATCCACGGGCATTCCAATTGCCATTCACATTTTCTTTCCTGTACGTACGTGCACCTGTCTGCGGATCATAAGTCATCTTATTGGCAACAGAATTCAACGTATTCGAATAATACAAATTTAATGAATAGCTACGCATACTTTCAGGAGTGAACTTATTGTAATACAGAGAGAAAGTATTATTGAACGAAGGTTTCAAATTGGGATTACCATATCTCAAACTCATCGGATCGGTAATATCGATTACTTCCTGCAAATCTTCAATGTTCGGAGTACTGCTACGTCCACGATAACGGAACATTAATACATGCTGTTTATTAAACATATAGCGGAACATAACAGACGGCGCCCAATTCAACACATTTTGCTGAGGTAAATGACGATCGGAATTAGGGCCGATTGTCGTTTCACTCAACGAAGATTGCGGGGTTAAGCTTACCCCCGCACTATACATCATTTTAGGATGGATACCCCGGATTGAAAGATCGGCTGTATGCGTATCATAGAAGTTTTCCACTTTCGTACTCAGCTCATTATCATACCCCCGCTCAAAATATTCCGGATATGGATACTTATTTATACTATCATAAACCAAAGACTGGGCCAATTGTTTCCGGTGCGCAAACTCATAACGCAACTGAACGAAATGGTTCTTAAATACCGGCTCTGTATAAGAAGCCGACACGCTCCAATTCCGGCTGTCGCTCGTCCGGTTCGTATAGCGTGCTATATCCGAAATACTGTCTAACTCAAAAAACTCTGTACTGGATTCCGAATAACTGTCCGTCTCACCGTCACTATATCCGAAACGTGCTCCCACATGTATGTTACGTCCTTTATTGTTCAAGCGGCGAAACATCATCAGATTTCCATTAAGCGAATAATTATTACTGTTGGAAGAAGAGGAAGATATCTTGGCATTTACCGGGTCGTGGGTATTATTCCAGGTATCCGATCCGGAAGCATTTTCCGAGTTTGTTTTCGAATAACTGCCACTGGGGCGGAAAATAATCGTAGTAAGCGTATCCGGCCGCCACTCCAAACGAAAATCCACACGCAAGTCGTGCCGTTTACGACGTGACGTATTTTCACTGGCACCAAACGAAGACTGTTCTCCCAAAAATGTTTCCGTTGAACTCTTCCTACGGGCATCATTATCAGAATAACCATATTGAACGTTACCTCCCACTTGTACCTTTTTCGTGTCTTTTGCAAAGTTAACACCTAAAGAACGCGTCGTAGTGATACCCGAACCGGCATTACCTCCACTAAGCCCCTGACCGGCATCGCCAAATTCAGAGAATCCCTTATTATTTGTATTATTAGCAGCACCAATAATCGAAATACTGGCATCATCCTTAAACCGGCTGACCATCGCACCTGCTTCATAACGTTCATCACTACCGTAACCGGCAATAAGATTTCCAATCCATCCTTTCTTCATCCCCTTCTTTACAGTAAGGTCGAGCACGGCTTCTTCTTCACCATCATCAATGCCTGTAATACGGGCCATATCACTCTTCTTATCATAGGCTTTTACCTTTTCAACCATATTAGCCGGTAAATTCTTCATTGAGACACTGGGATCATCAGAGAAAAACTCCTTACCATCCACCATGATCTTTTTTATCTCCTTACCATTCAGAGTGATCTTCCCGTCTTTATCCACTTCTGCTCCGGGTATCTTTTTTACCAATTCCTCCAACATGGCCCCTTCGGCCACCCGATAAGCAGAAGCATTATACTCTGTAGTGTCCGCCTTTACCGTTACAGGAGGTGCCTCAGCCGTAATGACCGCTTCACTCAACATCACAGCATCGGACTGCAATGCAATGGTACCCATATTTTTTGCAGGAGCTTTTTCCGACAACTGGAGAGGAATATTCTGAGTAATAAACCCGATATAGGAAATCTTCAACACATACTTTCCGGCTTTCACCTTAGGCAGCGTAAATGCACCTTGTTTCTGTGTAGTGATACCGGCTGCCTGGGTGCTGTCCGGCAATGCTAACAATTGAACCGTTGCCATCTCGACAGGTTCCTTCGTGTCTTCTTCAACCACGCGTCCGGAGACGGTGATCACTTTGTTTTGTGCAAATGCAGAGAGGGTACATAGTAACAACAGTACCATCCAGATCGATAATTTTTTCATTAGTCTATGCGTTTGTAGTAGTGACAATTGTTTTTTTGACACTTGTCAACGCAAAAGGTTTAATGAGGTTACAATTATCTTTTAAATATTTTATCCACCATCGCCTTTTTCATCCCGAATTCAAGACAAAGGACGTTAATAACAAGGAAAGTCAAAAAGGAAGAGGTATCCACCGTCACCAAATCTCCCGTAGCCACCCGATAGAGCATTCCGCCAAAGACAAACAGCACAGTGAGAAAAATGGCATTACGCGTGGCCAGATTACGTATCTGTTCGGTCTCCCGGCTCTCATTCTTTGAGAGAGCAAAAAGGATCATAAGCGCGCCTACAATCATCAGAAGTTTGGTACATTCTTTATAAAACAGTAAATTGGTATCGGTTACCTTTCCCATCATCACAAGAATAAAAGGAAGAAAAAGAGCCACGATCAGAATTACATATCCCAAAGGGCGACAGTATACAGGTAGTAATGCTTTCATTGATTTGATGTTTTAATGAGACAAAAGTAAGCAAAAAAAAGTTTTTTATATACTTTTGTAGCGTAAAAAGCAAATCGAATTATGAGCAAGCAAGAAGTTATCCTGTGCGAGAGCCTGGAAGTCAGTCTTGGCCGTGCCATTGAAAAATGCCCGCACGACCGTCTGTTTATCCTGACCGATGAACATACCCATCGCCTGTGTATGCCTCAGATGAGGGAAGTTTCTTTTCTGAAAGACGCCATCGAAATAACCATCGGGGCAGGCGATGTACACAAAACATTGGAAACACTGGCTTCCGTATGGCAGGTTTTAAGCGATAAAGGCGCAAGCCGCCATTCGTTTCTGGTAAATCTGGGCGGAGGTATGGTGACGGATTTGGGAGGTTTTGCAGCCGCGACTTTCAAAAGAGGTTTCGCTTATATCAATGTTCCCACTACTTTGCTCGCCATGGTAGATGCATCAGTAGGAGGAAAAACCGGAATTAATTTCAACGGTCTGAAAAACGAAGTCGGTGTATTTGCCCCGGCGGACAGTGTATTGATTGAAACAGAATTTCTACGCAGTCTGGATGCCCAAAACTTCTTCTCGGGATATGCCGAGATGCTGAAACACGGGCTCATCAGCAATGTAGCTCATTGGGCGGAACTTCTTAATTTCAATACCGGTCTCATTGATTATAAGTATCTGAAAAAACTGGTAGGAGAATCAGTGCAAGTAAAGGAAAATATCGTAGAGCAAGACCCCTTCGAACACGGCATCCGTAAAGCTCTGAATCTGGGACATACCGTAGGGCATGCATTCGAGAGCCTGGCACTGGCAGAAAACCGTCCGGTACTTCACGGGTACGCAGTGGCATGGGGAATTGTTTGCGAACTATACCTATCGCATCTCAAAACAGGCTTCCCTAAAGAGAAGATGCGGCAGACAATACAATTTATAAAAGAGAATTACGGCAGTTTTACATTTGATTGCAAGCAATATGAACAACTTTATGCTCTGATGCAGCATGATAAAAAGAATACTGCCGGAGTAATCAACTTCACCTTGCTGAAAGAAATCGGAGATATCAGTATCAATCAAACAGCCGACAAAGATCAGATTTTCGGAATGTTTGATTTCTATCGGGAATGTATGGGAATATAAAGAGGATAGAATCCTCTTTATATTCCTTTTATTTCCTGATAAGGTATTGTAAACCAAAACACAGATCCCTTGCCTTTATTCGATTCAACACCGATTTCCCCATTCATATACCGGACAATCGTATCACAAATCGATAATCCCAGACCAATGCCTTGAACAAAACTGTTCAACTTCACAAAACGTCCGAATATCTTCTGCCGATACTCTTCCGGGACACCACATCCGGTGTCGGCAACATAGAAGCGGAGCATGCCGTCATTCAATCGGGAGAAGCCAAAATGAATGCTTCCTTCGGAGGTAAATTTAATAGCATTGGACAGCAGGTTATTCATTACCTGCATCAACCTGTTCCGGTCTGCATTTACATAGCATTCCATATGCAAATCATCAAACTGTAACACCAGCTTTTTCTCTTCCGCTTTCAGACGAAACATTCTTTCCAATTCCTGCATCAGATCATCCAGATAAACATTCGAATTCACAAATTCCAATGTCCCCGCTTCAATTTTCGAGAGATCAATAATATCATTAATCAATTGGAGCAATAATTGATTATTATGTTCGATGATATGTAAATATTCCTTGCGTTCCTTTTCACTTTTGGCAGAATCGAGTACACTGGAAAAACCGACAATGGCATTTAACGGTGTACGTATTTCATGACTCATATTGGCTATAAATGCAGATTTAAGCCGGTTAGCCTCTTCTGCTTTTTCCTTGGCGGCAATAAGTTCTTCCTCCATCTTTTTCCTGTCGGTTATAATCAGTGCAGAACCGATAAGGGTCAATGGCTTGCCCGCATCATCCGTTTCGTCAACTGCTGCCCAAACCTCCAGCCAGTCATAATCCGTATAGGGGACAGTAAGTGCACGAAGTTTTTCGTTCACTTTCTGCTTTTTCCCGTCTCTCAAATCCCGAAAAGCCTCTTTTATCCGTTTTAAATCGTCTTTGTGAATTCCCTTCACTATTTCCGATACAGGCATGGCAAAAGAGTCTTCTTTCATTTCCGATGTGGCACCATTCCTAAGTTCTCTATTACCATCAAACCAAATACAGTTCTCTACCAGATTCCATCTCCAAGGGGTAATATTTGCAATACCGAGTGCCATAGACAATTTATGATTAATGGTCCGTAATGACTGACGAGTATGAATAAGCTCGGTAGTATCCACACAGAACACATTAATCACCTCCGGAGTATCGGAGTTCATAACAAGAACGTCATAATCGTGCCCGTTTCTGGCATGCATAGGAAAAGACACTGTTTTACGTTCCCGCCCTGCTACGTCCATATACTTCTTTAAACAGGCGAAAACTTCGGAACTATTCAGTACACTTCCCCGTTTACCTAAGGCCTCTTCTTTCTTGCCAAAATGTTTTTCGAAGCTGGGATTAACATCTATAATCAAATAATCATTTACCTTGTCATCCTCTCCTCTTATCAGCCGGCATCTCAGATAAACAAGAGGCATATCATTAAACAGATCATTATAATTGCTCATTAAATAGATCTGTTTTGCCTGTATCCTACGGATATTACTCAAGAAATGGATGCGAACCAACAAAAGAATCATTCCGAAAACAATACATAGCAAAACAGCACCCAAAATATACTTGTACTGCTCTATGAAATTTGCAGGCTTATCATAAAAATAGGTATTCGACGGACAAAGACCAGGCTCCAACCCGGTTCTAAGCAATTCTTCATAATTAAAAACAGGACCGGCATTCACTTTTGTAGTCAGTATCTCAGAAGCTTTGCTTCCATTCAGAATTTTAATACTGACATCCGCTATTGCCTTACTTATATCTTTCGACAATGAAAAATAGCCACCTACCAATCCCGTTTTCCCATTCATATCGCCCAATGTGAATACAGGCTGCATGCCATACTGATTCAACAGTTTATAAGTACGTGCAGACAATAATGACGTATTGGAAGAAGGAATATCAAGCACTTCCCATGCTGCATACAATACCCCTGTATTTTTATCAGTCCGTTTAAGATAGCTCACTATTTCCTCCATGCTCTTTTGCCCCTCTGTAAAAAAACGTAATCGCAAATCGGGAAAATACTTCACCACCGCTTCTGCTACCTCCTGCCTGCACTGAGCACTAAACCATCGACGATCCGAGATGAATACCAACTCACTCATATCGGGAATCTGCCCATACATCAAATCGATTGTCTCCTTTATATAATAGGGAGCATATACTAAAACCACATTGTGCCCGTTTATGATACTTCGCAATGGTATCTGTTCTCCACGTGGAATAGCCATTTTTTGGTAATAAACGCTGGTGGGCCCCACATAATTGTTTTCTGTAAACAGAATTACCGGAGTGTCTTTCCATCGCCTTTCCAACTCTTCATGAATCAACATCCAAGTATTCCCGCCCATTATAATAACGAGTGCCGGAATTTTATTTTCATATTTGGTAAACAGATTCATTCGCACTGTATCCATCTGCATTTCGTCATACACCTGTGCCAAATTCAGGTTCTCTGGTGAAATTGCCATACCTTTGTATTCTACCGGCAAACTATGAATCAACTCACTGATAATATGATTACACAGTGGCGAAAGGTCTGAGTTTGCATTAACAATAAGAATTCCTCCGTCTTTCAGTTGCAGGTTTGTAGCAAACAAAGGACATAAGAAAACCTGCAACAATATAATTCCGCATACTGTCCTCCACCTACGTTTCCAAATCTTTTCTGCTTGTTTCATTTGTTTTATTCATTTTTATTTCTGCATTCTATACTCCAAGAGCGACATACCGGTATGTTTCCTGAAGAAACGTCCTAATGAAGACTGATTGGCAAAATTTGTCTTAATAGCAATTTGCTGGATATTCATAGTAGAGTTCTTCAGCAACGCCTTAATTTCCAAAACAATATATTCAGTTATCCAATCTTTAGCCGTTTTACCGCTTACTTCCTTGATTATCATAGACAGATATTTGGAAGTAATAAACAATTTATCGGCATAAAAAGCTACCTCTCTGTTTTCTTTGTAGTGCTCCATTATCAGTTTAAAAAACTGATCGGCTAATTCTTCTTTACGTGCATCCGGCTTATGCCCTCCCATCAACAGAGAATCATTAAGATAAGTATTATACAGATCAAGATAGAAGAATCTCAGCAAATGAATCAAAGCTTCTCTCCGGTAAGGCCCCTGTCCCTGCCTTATCCGGTTCGAAATCAGATCAAAATACATATTGAACCCAGCCACTTCACGTTCATTCAAGGAAAACCAGAAATGACTCCTCATATAAAAAAAATAATGAGGAGAAAAACGATGTACCCCGCTCAAAACATCCTCATAAAAAGAGGATGAAAGAATAAAAGTAAGCGTTATAAAGTCATCACTAAAATTCGTAAACGACACAAGCTGTCCCGGGAAAAAGACAGCTAATTCATTTTCACATAACAGATGTTCATTATCATATATGTTAATATTCGCATTGCCTTTTAAACAGAAAACGATCAGCCCCGTCTGGATATAAGAAGGATAAGTTGTCAAAGGAAGATACTTCAAATTTCTGCAGATTTTGAATTCATCGCCAAGGACACTGATTTCTAACGATCCTTTTATTTTACTATTTGGCATTCACTAATTTATCTTTAAAATATTTATGCAAAAATATAATATAGCTGATTATCGGGTACAAATACAAGAATTCCGGTATTACATTACAGAAAAAAAGCACATACTATTTACATTCTTTCATAAACAAATACGAAACATTTAAAGTTTTATCCTATAATATATAATAACCTTTTTCTTTATAATCTAATGAAATCAGAATGAAAAACACTTCAAAAATAATACTTTTACAGCAGAAATTATGGATCAATCATTCACTCATTATCAAATCAAAACATTTTTAGGAAGAAATTATTCATGCGTTTCTTGGCTATTTAAAAATAAAGTACTACTTTTGCATCCGCAATTCGGGATGTAGCTCAGCCCGGTAGAGTACGCGTCTGGGGGGCGTGTGGTCGCAAGTTCGAATCTTGTCATCCCGACTACCGAAAATCAGCCATTTACAATCAAGTAAGTGGCTGATTTATTTTTTAGTGGAACACATTTGGGATCAGGCTCAGTTTGAAAAGTCCGGCCCGATACAAACGCCTGTTCCTACTCATTTTTCATGTACATGTAAAGATGCCGTCGTACTAAGCACAATATTACGGGCAATATAACTTTCATTACCTGCGACATCCGTACAATACACCATCAAATGATAATTCCCGGGAGTTGCATCTGCAGGAATTACAATATCGTGATGATGTATGTGTGCAGTTTTTTGACCGGAAACATCATATGAACGGTTGAATGAAAAAGCCGTTCCACCTCTTTCTACCCTGGTTCTTCCATGCGAATGGTGATCGAAATTATTATGAATATCTATTTTGTAAGACTTCAGCATGACATCATCCGAAAGATCCATCTCAAAATGCACACCTTCTTCCGAGCCGATCAGTAAAGCTTGCCCTTCAGCCGGTTCATGTAGTTCAATCACTGGTTTAATGGTATCACTATCATTATTGTCACAAGAAAAAAATGTAGCTGCGGAAATCGCCAGTATGGCTATGAAATATTTTTTTGTTTTCATTTTAATAATCGTTTAATAGGTATTTTAATTAATAACTGAAAGTTCCGTCCCGGTTCTGGTATCTCCATCTTCCGGTAGAAACTGAGATGATTGTAATGTCGGGTATCGAATATATTCCGGGCTGTCAGTGTTATTTCAACTTTTGTTCCTCCAACCGGAAGATTTACTGTTCCACCAAGATGGAACAAATCAGTTCCCGGAGTGCGATCTTCATTACGATCTACCCGATTTTGAGAGGCAATGGCTTGCCACTCTGCATAAACGGCAAATTGATTCTTCCTCCATGTCAACACATTACGCATGGAAGCAGGAGGTGAAAAACTCAGTGGAATATGCTCGTCACAATTATAAGTATAGATATATTCGCCGGAGAAACGATAATTGAACCGATGAAAAAAATCGACACTGAACGCTGCTTCCAAACCGACGAACACAGCTTCTGCTTCCGCATACCGGTAAATTTGTCCGGCATGAGGTAACACAGACCATTCTCCGGTAGAGTGCAGAAAAATATAATTGCTAAACCAACTGACATACGGAGAAATAGAAGCAGACACGCCCCGACGTTCAAAAAGATAGGAAGTATCCAATTGCCATCCTTGCTCGGAAGCCAACAAAGCATCACCCTGTTCATGACGGAAAGTCCCATGATGTACTCCATTGGAAGCTAATTCATTGGCACCGGGCAAACGGAAGCTACGACCGATATTTATTTTCAACAGATGCACCGGAACCGGATTCCATACCATTCCTAATGACAGAGAATAATCACCAAACCGCTTGTTTACTTTATGACTGTTCCAACGATAAGACTCCACCTGTTCCTCGTCATAACCCTGTCCTATTAAATAAGTCGCCAGATAATTGTCTTCATGAGACGAAATATGAACCGCACCGTAGTCATAGCGTATCCCTCCCGAAACAGAAAAAGAATTGTTGGGACGATAAGTGGTAAGCCAGAGCAAGCCGGTAGAAAAACGATGATATTCCGGTAACAGAAAGGCATAACCGGAGATCGCATTTCGTTGATGTTGAACATCCCAACCGACCGTATGCTCCCAAAAAGAAAAACCGAACAAGCGTAACCTGACCGAAGTGCTAAAAGTATTCAGTTCAAAAGCCAGCTCTTTATCAGGATCTTGTTCGGGCGGTGATTGTGTCCCATAATGTGTATGAAACAGGCTCCATTCTTCCCGGTGATTATTCTGAAAGCCCAAATCCGCTGACAGAAGTACCTTTTCCCAAACATACTGCTGATGGGTAGTAAACTTCACATGATTCACTTTACTGAAGGGTAATTCTATATTACGATTATCCCCGTCATCCTGTAACCGTGATATATCGGGAATCCCATGTGCCCCCGGAAAAAAACCGTTCTTCTGAAACACATTACTCACCATATAATCCGACTTATATCCACCCCGATGATACCGGGTAAAGAAACTGACATTCCGTTCAAATCCGGCCGTATTCTTCATCCTCTGCCCATATAACGGCATTTTCTGAGTCAAATAAACCACCGTATCCGCCGGTACCCGATAATCCCCGAAATGCTGTTCGGAATAACGGATTTTGGCAAACCATACATTTTTTTTAAAGCCCAGCATAAGAGAACCGCCCACCGTACCATTCACTGTTTTTCCCAAAAGCGCCGCTTCCGCGAAAAACTGATCGGCAACAGGCAAGGCAGCCTGTTGAATATCAATTACCCCTCCCATAGCATCACTTCCATAAAGCAAGGAAGAAGGCCCTTTCAACACACTGACGGTCTCTACATTAAAAGCATCCAATTCCAATCCATGATCTGCTCCCCATTGTTGCCCTTCCTGTTTCACTCCGTTCTCCGATACAACAATCCGGTTGAATCCCATTCCCCGGATCATCGGTTTCGAAGCACCGACTCCGATATCCATTGCCTGCACACCTGGAATATTAGCCATAGCTTGCATCAAGTTACCGGTAAAGTTTTTCCGCAAAAAGTCCTTGTTTGCCACATCAACCGTAAGTGCCGTCTTTTTCATCTGATATTGCCGGTACGATTCCGTAACAACCACTTCAGATAAAGACACACTTTGTATTGAATCGGACTTTTGCGCATGGACGCATAGGGTAAAGAATACACCTAACACGCCCGAAATAAATCCGATACGCATCATTTACAATTTATTGTTTATAATACTGTGAAAGAAATAAGAAGTAATTATGCTACCGGAGGTCCGCGCAGATAATGGGAATAAGAAAGCGCATATGCTATCTTTTCCGGGTAAGTAACCCGCTCATAAGGGACGAGCGGCAATATCAGTATAAAATCGGATGAATCGGCTTCCGTAAAAAGAGAAAGAGAGTATTTACAGACAGCACAATCATCACAAGCATTATGCGAATGGTGGGAATGATGAGTATCCGGACAAGAAGCAGACACGGCATTTTCCGCTTCGTGATGGTGAAATGCTTTCACCACGAAGAAAGGCATGAATGTTGCAAGCAACAACCATGAAATGCAGACTCTTTTTCTAATGCTTCTTCTCACCGGGTCTTTATTTACATCATAAAGGGAATGGCACAAAGATATATATCCGGGGCTATATATGCAACTATGCTACCTGTATTTTCATAAAATATCCATTAATTTACCAATAGATAGGTATATTAAGATATCTGTTACTCCGATAATCGAATTATGCGAAAATAAATCCTTATTTTTGCAGGTACATTAATTATTATCGTATCAAAAGCCATGCGTTATAAACTATCAGTTCCTTCCGCCGTGAAGGCTACCATACAATTACCCGCTTCTAAAAGCATCAGTAACCGTGCACTTATTCTCAATGCGCTTGCCCAAGGCACTACTCCGCCATGCAACCTGTCCGATTGTGACGACACGCTCGTCATGATTAAAGCATTGGATGGAAACAACGAAACCATAGATATCATGGCAGCAGGAACTGCCATGCGTTTTCTGACCGCTTATCTGAGTACGACTCCCGGAACCCATATTCTCACCGGAACAGAACGGATGCAGCAGCGTCCTATACAAATACTGGTCAATGCCTTACGTGAATTAGGGGCACAAATCGACTATGTGAATAAAGAGGGATATCCCCCCTTACGTATTCATGGAAAAGAACTGACGGGAAATGAAATCACCTTGAAAGGGAATGTCAGTTCGCAATACATCTCTGCACTACTGATGATCGGACCCGTTCTGAAAAACGGACTTCGCCTGCATCTTAGCGGAGAGATTATTTCCCGCCCTTACATCAACTTGACATTACAGCTGATGAAAGACTTCGGCGGACAGGCTTCCTGGCTTTCGGAAAGCAGTATCGAAGTGTCTCCGAAACCTTATATACCGGTATCATTTATGGTAGAAAGTGACTGGAGTGCCGCTTCCTACTGGTATCAAATAGCCGCTCTGTCAGAGAAAGCGGAAATCGAACTTATCGGCTTGTTTCCCAATAGTTATCAGGGAGACAGCCGTGGTGCAGAGATCTTTGCGCGCCTGGGTGTAGAAACCGAATTCATCCACGAAGGAGTTCTCCTGAAGAAAAACGGAACACTCCCGGAACGGTTAGACGAAAACTTCATAGATATCCCCGACTTGGCACAAACATTCGCAGTGACCTGTTGTCTTTTAGGCATCCCCTTCCGCTTCACCGGCCTGCAAAGTCTGAAAATAAAAGAGACAGACCGTATTGCTGCATTGGAAAACGAGTTGTATAAACTCGGCTATATCCTTTGCGACGAACAAGACAGTATACTCTGTTGGGAAGGTGAGCGTTGCGAACCGGAAGCCGAGCCGGTGATAAATACCTACGAAGACCACCGTATGGCAATGGCTTTTGCACCGGCAGCCGTCCGTTTCCCGAAGATGCGCATTGCAGATCCGCAAGTGGTGACCAAATCCTATCCGTCTTACTGGGAGAACTTGAAACAAGCAGGATTCAAAATCAGTATAGAACAACCCTGACAGTTCCAACACCACAAAGGCCAGATAATAATCTGTGTTAATCTATATAACCTGTGGTGAATAAATGAGTACCTTTGTCTCCAATTTAAGGATTTCGAGAATATGTGGATATTATTAATAAGCCTGTTATTGCTTGCCATCGTGGCAATGATTGCCGGATACATCCGCAACAGAAGGCTGCAAAAAAAGATAGATGCCGGAGAGTTGGAAAGCTTTCCCGAAGTGAAAGAAGTAGACGCAGAATGTTGCGGACAGCACGAAGTCTGTGAAAAAGACAGCCTGTTGGCTGCTGTAAGTAAAAAGATAGAATATTACGATGACGAGGAACTGGACCGATTCATCGGCCGGGCACCGGAAGCATATACAGGTGACGAAATAGAAATGTTCCGTGACGTATTTTATACCATGCAGGAGACTGACGTAGCCGGATGGGTGCGGAGTCTGCAATTACGCGGTATCAATCTGCCCGATGATATAAAAGACGAAGTTTTTCTCATTATAGGAGAACGGAGAATACATCCCTGAGATTATAATAAGTAACTCCCTTTCTCCGTTATTAATAATTAGTAAGTTAAGCATCTGGATGGATCTGTTACAATATACCTTTTTTCAACATGCCTTGTTAGGTAGCCTGCTGGCCAGTATAGCCTGCGGAATTATCGGCACTTATATAGTGACGCGCCGGCTGGTATTCATCAGCGGAGGAATTACACATGCCTCCTTCGGCGGCATCGGCTTGGGATTGTTTGCAGGAATATCCCCTATCCTTTCGGCGGCCATATTCTCGGTATTATCGGCTTTCGGAGTAGAATGGCTGAGTAAACGGAAAGACATGCGCGAAGACTCTGCCATTGCCGTATTCTGGACATTAGGGATGGCATTGGGCATCATGTTCAGTTTCCTCGCGCCGGGATTCGCACCGGACTTGTCTGCCTATCTGTTTGGCAATATACTTACCATCACCACAGGAGATTTGCTGATGCTCGGTATACTTGCGACATTACTTATCCTATTCTTTTGCCTGTTCATCCATCCGATTATTTATGTGGCATTCGATCGTGAGTTCGCCCGTTCGCAAGGAATCCCCGTAGCAGCATTCGAATATCTTCTAATGATGTTTATTGCCTTAACCATTGTCTCCTGTCTTCGTATGGTAGGCATCGTGTTGGCCATCTCGTTGCTTACCATCCCGCAAATGACGGCAAACCTGTTCACTTACAGCTTCAAACGCATCATCTGGTTATCCATCGGTATCGGATTTTTAGGATGCTTAGGCGGCTTGTTCGTATCCTACCATTGGAAAGTACCCTCCGGGGCTTCTATCATATTCGTATCCATCTTAATCTATGCCGTATGCAAAGTAATAAAAAGATGAGAGGTAATGTGCCAATGTGCCAATGTGCCAATGTGCCAATTAGCTGCGCTGTGAAAAAAGTTAGCAAAGTAATTGGCGCACGGGTACATAAATTCATTGGCACATTGACTCATTTCCGCATTGGCACATTGGCACATTGGCGCATTGGCACATTATTAATCATCCTATTACTTACGGGATGCTCGACTAAAAAGAATACGAAAGGAAGCCGTTTCTATCATGCGATGACTACCCGCTACAATGTATACTTTAACGGGAATGAAGCCTATAAATCGGGATGTAAAGCTATCGAAAAGGGGAATAAGGATAACTACATGGAGATGTTGCCGCTCTATCCTATCGGTAATAAATCGACGGTCGGTACCGGAAGCGGTGATTTTGAACGTGCCATCGAAAAATCGCAAAAGGCCATCGCCGTGCACTCCATCAAGCGAAAACCTCCCCGGAAGCCGGGAAAACGCTATACACCCGAATACAAACAATGGCTGGCACGCCGTGAATTCAATCCGTTCCTGCACAATGCCTGGATGCTGATGGGAAAAGCACAATTCCAGAAAGGAGACTTTCCGGAAGCAGCCGCTACCTTCTCATACATCGCACGACTCTACGCCGGACAGCCCAAAATCACGGCAAATGCCCGTATTTGGCTTGCCCAATGCTACACACAGATGGGGTGGTATTATGATGCGGAAGATGTTTTGCAAAAAGTGAACAATGACAGCCTTCCGGCTACACTGGCTCCGGCATATTCCAGAACATATGGACACTACTTGCTGGGAAGCCAACGTTACCGGGAAGCCATTCCCCACCTACTTACTACCATAAAAAACGAAAAGAACAAACGGCAAAAATCCCGCGAGTATTTTCTTTTGGGACAACTATACCAATTGTTACAAGACCCGGCTAAAGCATATCAGGCCTATGGAAAGGTTATCAAACTCAGCCCTCCCTATGAGATGGAATTGAACGCGCGTATCCGCCAGACGGAATGTTTTTCATATGGAGAACTAAGTAATCCCGCACAAGTAAAGAAGGCCACAGACAAATTGTACCGGATGACACGCAGTGATAAAAACAAGGAGTACCTCGATCAGATTCATTATGCATTAGGAAACATCTATCTTTCGGCCAAAGACACTGCCCAAGCTATCAAAGAATACCATCTGGGAGTAGAAAAGAGTACACGTGGAGGGGTGGAAAAGGGAATACTGCAACTCACCTTAGGCAATCTTTGCTGGCAAATGGGACGCTATGCCGAAGCACAAACGGCCTATGCTGATGCCACCGGATTGCTGGACAAGACACATCCGGAATATGAAGAGGTCACAAGACGTTCTGAGGTATTGGATGAGTTGGTACCTTTCGCTACTGCGGTAGAATTGCAAGACAGTCTGCAACATCTGGCCTCATTGGATAGCGCTGCCCGTATGGTGGTAATCGATACATTGATAGCACGGGTTATTCAGAAGGAAGAGGAAGAAAAAAGATTGGCAAAAGAGGCCGAACGGGATGCCATGCGTGAAGCTGTTGCTGCCGAAAATGCTGCCAATGCTCCGCAAAGACCGACTACCACACAACCGACTGTCCCTACCGGAGACAATTCCTGGTATTTCTATAATTCACAATTGGTGACACAGGGTAAAGCAGATTTCCAACGTCTGTGGGGACGCCGCAAATTGGAGGATAACTGGCGAAGACGAAATAAAACCGTGGTTTCTCTGGATGACTTCGACCCTGTCAATTACGATGAACCGACAGCAGAAGGAGACTCGATCGGCAATGGAGGTACTCAAGACGAAAACATATCCGGTGACGGCGAGAGCCTGCAACCTGCTGCTCCGGGTTCGGAACTGGCTGCCGACACAACGACCATCGACGAAAAGAATCCGTTGTTCTACCTGCAACAAATTCCATTGACGGAAGAAGCGATGGCGGCTTCCAACGAAATATTGTCGGATGGATTGTTTAACATGGGAATGATATACAAAGATAAACTGGAAGATTTCCCACGTGCAGAACATTCGTTCGGACGGTTAATCCATGATTTTCCCGACTTCGCCCAATTGGATGAAGCATACTATAACCTGTTCCTGATGTTGGGACGAATGGAACGCATGGCGGATGCCAATCTTTACAAACAGCAGTTGATCGAGCGTTTCCCGGACAGCAAATATGCCAAGACACTCTCTGATCCGGACTTTGCCTACAACGCCGTTTATGGAAAGCACTTGGAAGACTCGCTCTATGCCGACACGTACAAAAAGTATCAGGCAGGGGAGTATAACCGGGTAGTGACGAATGCGGAGTTATCCGCAAAGAAATATCCGATGGGGCAACACCGCCCGAAATTCATGTTCCTGCATGCCGTAAGCGCCCTGCAAAGAGGAGACCAGAAACAATTCCTCAGCGAACTGAAAGAGCTGGTACAGCAATATCCGGAAAACGAAATTACCGATCTTGCCGCACATATCCTGAAAGGAGTACAGGAAGGCCGTCTTCTGTCGGAAGGCAGTGTTTCTTTCGGAAGTATATGGTCACGCAGAAATGCCGACATTGCTTCAGACAGCACACGGACAGCCGGAATGGACAGCATTCCGGAATTCAGCGCGGAACGTAACACACCATTCGTGTTCGTCCTTGCGTACGAAGAAGGAAAGGTAAACGAGAATCAGCTTCTTTATGAAGTGGCCCGTTACAACTTCTCCTCATTCATGGTAAAGAACTTCGACCTCGCCTTCTCCCACGACCGGGGTATCGGCCGGTTAGTCATCAGTTCCTTCGCCAATTATGACGAAGCGCAATATTACCAACGCCAGCTCTACGCTGATCCGCATATGAACGAAAGGCTCAGCGGAATGAGAGCGATCCTTATTTCTCAAGCCAATTATGAACTATTGAACCAGTTCTATAGTTTTGATGATTATGACACCTTCTATCAACGCACTTTCAATCCGTTACCGGCCGGTACAGACGAAGACCTGCCGATAGACGGCAGCACGTTGGATGAACCGTTGCAGAACCTGCCACCGGTAGACGAGAACGCCACTGAAGACGAAGATGAAGGCGAAGAGATAGACGATACCGGCGGCTCTTTCTATGTATACTAAAGCGTATCCCTCACGGGTATCGCCATGAAAGCGCAACCAAATAGTAAATAGTAAACTGTAAATAGTAGATATCAAGATGAAGAAAGACCGATTACTTTGGGTAGATGACGAGATAGACCTTCTCCGCCCGCATATTCTTTTCCTCGAGTCGAAAGGCTACGAGGTTCATACTGTAAGTAACGGACAAGACGCTCTTGACCGTTGCCGTGAAACGGACTATGACCTTATCTTCCTTGACGAGAATATGCCCGGTATCAGCGGGCTCGAGACATTGGCACAGATAAAGGACATCTCTCCTACCGTGCCTGTTATCATGATTACCAAGAGTGAGGAAGAGGATATTATGGATATGGCAATCGGCAGTAAAATAGCCGATTATCTGATTAAGCCTGTCAATCCCAACCAGATACTCTTATCTTTAAAGAAAAACCTGCACCGCCGCGACATTGTGTCGGAAGTGGCGCAAACAGCTTATCAACAGAATTTCGGTAAAATAGGCATGCAGATCAATGACTCCCTGACTGCCGACGACTGGATAGAGCTCTATCGCCGTCTCGTCTATTGGGAACTGGAGTTGGAAGCAAGCGACAGCCCCATGAGCGAAATGCTGTCCATGCAAAAGACAGAGGCCAATACCGCCTTTGCCAAATTCATCAAGAGAAACTACCTTGACTGGATGAAAACAATGGATCCCACACGCAAAGGGAATATTCCGCAGGAGGCCCCAATGATGAGTCCGGACTTGATGAAACGCAGTATTTTTCCTTTACTCGACCAAGGGGAGAAAGTCTGTTTCCTTGTGCTCGACAACTTCCGTTATGACCAATGGCGTGTTGTAGCCAGCGAGTTGTCGGAACTTTTCACTTTCGAAGAACAACTCTATTTCAGTATTTTGCCTACGGCCACGCAATATGCACGTAATTCGATATTTTCCGGACTCATGCCCGATCAGATAGCGCGTATGTTTCCTGATTTGTGGGTGGACGAGGACGAAGAAGAAAGCAAGAATTTGAATGAAGCTCCACTGATACAGACCTGCTTCGACAGGTATCGCCGTCAGCATACTTTTTCGTATCATAAAATAAACGATGCATCTGCCGGTGAACGCCTTGTCGCCCAGCTTCCGCAACTGATGCAAAATGATCTGAACGTGGTAGTTTTCAACTTTATCGATATGCTGAGCCATACCCGCACGGAAAGTAAGATGATCCGCGAACTCGCTTCTACGGAAGCTGCTTATCGTAGCCTTACCCTGTCATGGTTTCGCCATTCACCGGTACGCGACTTGCTGAAAGAACTTGCAGCCCGAAAAGTACGGGTAGTGGTTACCACCGATCACGGCAGTATCCGCGTAGACAATCCTATCAGAGTACAAGCCAACAACGGAGAAATCAACACAAACCTGCGCTACAAACTATCGCGCAATATGTCGTACAACCCGAAACAAGTATTCGAAATAAGCCGCCCGGCAGATGCCCTGTTACCATCGCCCAATGTAAGCACGAAGTACATCTTCGCCAGTGGACGCGACTTCCTGGCCTATCCTAACAACTTCAATTATTATGTATCTTACTATACTAACACTTTCCAACATGGAGGTATCTCGATGGAAGAAATGATCATTCCGCTTATCACGATGAAGGGAAAATGAGGTGATTCGAGATGGGAGAAGGGAGATTTGAGATGGGAAAATGGAGATGGGAGAATTTAGGGGGATGTGTTTAGAGAAAAGGGAAGAAAAACATGATGTAATTAATAGTAAACAGTAAATTGTCCAATAGGAAATAAAATTATGGAAATTAAAATTCAATCATTAGACCAGATACACGAAGCTGCACGGGAGTTTATCTCTGCTATGGGTGACAATATGGTCTTTGCCCTTTACGGAAAAATGGGAGCCGGGAAGACTACCTTTGTAAAGGCACTTTGTGAAGAGTTAGGGGTTTCGGATGTTATCACTTCTCCTACGTTCGCTATCGTTAACGAATACCGCTCCGATGAGGGAGGTGAATTGATTTACCACTTCGATTTTTACCGGATCAAAAAGCTCAGCGAAGTATACGATATGGGATATGAAGACTATTTCTATAGTGGTGCTCTCTGTTTCATAGAATGGCCGGAACTGGTGGAAGAACTCCTTCCGGGTAATGCCGTAAAGGTAACCATTGAAGAATTGGAAGACGGAAGCCGGAAAATCACTCTTTAGTAAACGATGACACCGCACTACTTTATTCTGGGTCTGTTCGCCCTTGCCGGAACCATCTCCCTCCTTGCTTCATTATTAAATTGGGGATGGTTCTTCACTGCACACAATGCACAAGCTGTTGTCAGACGAATAGGTCGTACCCGTGCCCGAATTGTTTACGGTATATTGGGATTGTTATTGATTGGGATGGCCTTCTTTTTCCTCCATTCTCTTGGAATTACGATTAGAATGTAGTATATTTGCCAATGTAATCATAAAGTAGATTCAGTTAAACTGTACATAAAGGAGGAGATCGCAAGATTTCCTCCTTTCTTTTATATATACCCGTGAAAGGGGTTCCAAACAGGATATTTAGTATACTTTAGAACAGTGTTTGCCGGAAATATGCCGGCATGTTACGGTTCGTCACACGGCATGTTACGGTTCGTTTCATTACTTGTTACAACGCTTTGCATTATCGGTTGCAGTAGAAAAGGTACTTTTTGCCGGATGACGTTCTTCTTAGTTAAGAATAAGTAAATCTGCTCTTGACAAAAACAGGAGACAATGACAAACCGGCATCGATTACAATCCGGAAAATGATAACATATCAATCACTTATCACTAACCATTAACCACTTATCACTAATCGCTTGTCACCTATCGTTTAACCGCTAACCATCATATCAACTGTCTCGACTTCATCTCCAAATATTTATTGATAACATCGACAGACAAATTATCGGGAGTAGTCAGGACGGAATAGATGCCGTGCTGTTTTAGCGTATTTACGATAAGCCGTTTCTCATACGCAAACTTCTCGGCAATGACATGACGATAATACCCCTCAGTGTCCGCAGGTTTGCCGGCAACATATTCTTTCAGATCGGCATCTTCAAAGAACACCACCAATAAGCGATGCTGGCGAGACAGTTGTTGCAGATAAGGCAGTTGCCGATTCATACTGTTGAGGTTACTGAAATTGGTATAGAGTATTAACAAACTGCGTTTCCCTATATGTTTGGCCAAGTGCACGCACAGGGCGGAGAAGTCGGTTTCCCCGAAAGTGGTCTCCTGCGCATAAAGACTTTCGAGCAAAGTCTGCATCTGCCCCGTCTGCTTGGAAGCAGGGACAAAGGTATCGAAATGTTCGTTAAAAGTCACCAGCCCCGCTTTATCATCTTTACGTATAGCCACATACGAAAGAACAAGTGAGGCATTGATGGCATAATCCAACAAGGTCATTCCTTTAAAAGCCTGCTGCATGATACGCCCTTTGTCTATCACATTATATATCTGCTGCGAACGTTCGTCCTGATATACATTGACCATTAGCTGATGCCGCCGTGCACTGGCTTTCCAGTTGATCGTACGATAATCATCTCCTTTCACATAATCCTTTATCTGTTCGAACTCCGTCTGATGACCCACTTTCCGGATTTTCTTTATACCTAATTCCGTGAGGTTATCACTCATAGCAAGCAACTCGTAACGGTGTAACATCAAGTAAGAGGGATATACTTTTATCTTTTGTGGCCCGGCATCTGTAAAACGACGTTCAATCAGTCCGATACGCGTAGTAACAAACACACGGATGTATCCGAAACCATACGTCCCCCGCCGGGTGGGATGCAAATGATAGGTAATCGTTTTCCCTTCACCGCTTCCGAGAGACAAATTAAAACAGATATCACGCTGCTGGAATATAACAGGCACCTCATCGATAACCGACAACCGGACAGGGAAAGCATAGCTGCTTTCCACGCGCAAATGTACCTCGTTATCATCTCCATTCGAGAAACGGGAAGAACATTGCCGGAAACTCCTGATCCCCTTCGTGCGATAGAGAAGAAGAAAATCCATCGCAACCGCAAAAATTAAAACAGCCAATGCGATCTGCCCCAACAGGAACAGAGTACCCAACATATACCCGCCGCAAAGCAGCAGGATAATGACAAGGATAAACAGATAAAAACGCCGGGACAAATACATGAATTTATTTACGATTTGACGATTTACGATTTACGATTGAAATAACTCTTTTTTATACTTGAGTCCACTTTAAAAAGTCTTTTTCGTCAGAAATTAACGCCCTACAGACACTTCTGAATGGGGGTAAAAGTGCTAAAATGCACTTTTTAAAGTAGACTCATTCTTTATTATTTAACTCATTCTCTATTGTTTATAAGCTTCTTGTTCGATGAAGTTTTTGCTCCATCAGTTTCCGTTTCAAGACTTTTAGTCGATATTCAATGGCAACTTTTCCTTCTCCCATCTCCCTTCTCCCTTCTCCCATCTCAACTCTCCCCTCATTTCGGTACCTCTACTTTGTCGATGAGCCGTTGCGTCACCTTTACCGGAGAATAGCCTTCCATTTCTGCTTCTGCTGTGAGAATAAGGCGGTGCTGGAGTACATAGGGAGCTACGAACTTAATGTCCTCGGGAGTTACGAAATCGCGTCCCTGCAGAAGGGCATACGCCTTGGAGGACTGCAACATAGCCACAGAAGCACGGGGCGAAGCACCCAGATAAACCGCTTTACTGGTACGGGTTTGCTGCACGATAAGAGCAATATACTGCAACAGTGTGCGATCCACGAACACCTTATCCATCAGCTTGCGGAATGCCAGCAATTCGTCACGGGTAATTACGGGATGAACATCTTCCAGCTTCACCAAAGCAGCATTCGTATGATGACGTTCAAGAATGCTCACCTCCTCTTCCAGCGACGGATAATCCATCGTTATCTTCATCAGGAAACGGTCGAGCTGAGCTTCAGGAAGTTTATACGTACCCTCCTGTTCCACCGGGTTCTGAGTGGCAAGAATGGTATAAAGTTCTCCCATCCGGTAAGTTGAGCCGTCGATACTGGCCTGCCGTTCCTCCATCACTTCAAAAAGGGCGGACTGTGTTTTTGCCGGAGCACGGTTGATCTCGTCTACCAACACCACATCGGCAAATACAGGACCGCGATGGAAATCAAACTCATTGGTCTTCAAATTAAAAACCGTAGTACCCAACACATCACTCGGCATCAGATCGGGTGTAAACTGTACGCGGCTAAACTCAGCGTCGATCAGACGCGCCGTAAGACGGGCAAGCAATGTTTTCGCCACACCGGGCACACCCTCTATCAGCACATGACCGTTGGCAAGAATCGCTGTAAGGACAAGATCTACCGTGCGTTCCTGTCCCACAATGATCGAAGCGATCCGTGCTTTCAGCGCACCGATCTTTTCGGCAAAAAGAGTTAAATCAGTACGTGGAACTTCATTCTGTACCTCTTCCACAAAAGATGCGGAAGGCGTTGCTTCTGCCATGGGTTCATTCATATCATTCATAAGCTATCTATTATATCGGGTTCAATATTTCATTTATTATCATCTACATCCGGCTTAATATTTCATTCATGCCGTCTATATAATCTTTCATCTCCTGTTCCGAAACGTTCCGCTCCCCCTTGATGACAGGCCGCAAGCCGGCAAAGAGCCTTGCAATCTTCTCTTCTTCCATACCCGTTTTGTAGGCTATTTTCCGGTAAAGGGTTCCTTCATCGACCTCCTCTTCCACATCTACCTGTATATTCCGTCGCAAAGCCTCTGCAAAATAAGTAAACTTCTTACGCACCAAATCCGCATGATTCTTCTTCTGAAAGTATAGCGTCCCTATCAGTTCGGTAAATTCCAGTGTCTTGTTCTCCGGTTGGCGGATAACCGGAATCGGTCTCTGCCGCCTACGAGCAGTAAACGCCATGAAGAGCACGAGTGCAATCATCGTCAGATAAAGCCCCCAGCGAAGAGGTGGCTGCGACAGAAAATAACGGAATGGCGAACGTTGTTCATACTCCGATTTATTATAAGCCTCCGTGCGATACAACGGCAAGTCTTTCGCCGGTGAGAGCAAACGGAAGATATAAGCGGCATTATTTTTATCGAGTGCACCATAATTGGTAAACAGCAGAGGAGTAGAGATAAGGACAATCTCTCCTTTTCCTACAGGACGCCGCAGAGCAAGCACTCCCGTAGGCAATTCAACAGGAAATCGTACCGAATCCTGCGACTCGGGCAATGTATCTTTCAACTGGCTTCGTATCAGACTATCTGCAGCTAACGTTATCGAGTCTTTTCGTGACGCGGCTGCCCGGTCTCTCCTCACCAAGGGTATGGAAAGCGAATCATATTTTGTAAAAAAGGCATCACACAGTTGCGGATAAACCTCGAAGATCGCCGCAGGATAAGCACTCGCAGAATCAGCCAACCAATACAGGCTGTCGCGACGATTGACCGCCCCTACATATTTCTTTAACTCCGAAGCACGAAACCATGCATAAGACATATCATACCCTAATGTATCGGACAGCGAAAAACCGGTAGCCGCCAGTATCACCTTATTCCCCCGTTCTGCCAGACGCATAATCGCATTTCTATCGGTTTTCGTAAACTGAAAGCGCTGGGCAACAGCAAGTATGGCAAGAGGTTCGTCCGTCGTATCATTCTCAAAATTATAGAAAGTCCAATCATTCAAATAATAATCTCCCGGCCAGGAATCCGTCAGCACATCATCGAAAATAGCACATCCGAACGGCTGGTAATCATACCGGCTGAAAGTAGGATTCCACACAAACTTCTTCGGCAGGTTATATTCCACCAGAAACATGACAGCCAGAAAGAGCACCATAGCGAGAATAAACCAACGACTGCCTTTCATACCCCACCTCCTTCTACCATTTCCTTCTGAAAGGCTTGCATCTCACGATAAAGGACAACGGTTGCTTCAAAGTTACCATAGCGAACGCGAAGAAAACGATTGGTCAATTCACGGAAAGGAGTTTTCAGGGTGTCAATCTTTATTTCATAAATATACTCGGTCGGCGTCTTATAAGGTTGCCAGTCTATTTTCCCGGCGTCACTCAAAAACTTCAAGGTCTGAAGATAAAGCAGTCTCACTGCTTCCCGGTAATCATTGCGGAAAACGGCCGCGTCTATCTCTTTCTGAAAATCCACGCCATAGATGGTATCCTCCTCCACGCGGTAGGGCAAAGTTCTTTTCGAACGCATAAACAGTTCCGGACGCTTCTTATAGATAAACCAGACAATCAATAATAGCGCAACGACAAACAACGCAACCAAGATCGTTTCCGTATATTTTTCAGCAAATGTGCTACCGAATATTTTCTGCAACAACTTACCCAACCACAAATTAAGCCACGCAATGAGATCGAACTCAGGCGTGATTAATTCACGGTTATAATCATACTCCGGTTGACCTTGCCAATAGGCAACGGTGAGCGAGTCATAAACGATCGTATCGGCTGGTGCAGTCATCCGATCGTACTATCAAAGATTATCGAAATTATCAATGTCTTCTTCTACAGAAACACTGTCCACCACTTCGGAAGCATGTCCGTATTGATAAGCCAGGCCGATAATGGTGAATATGGTAGAAAGATACATTCCGAAAGCCTGTAGAATCCCCATTAAATAGAGGAAGAAATTATAAACGGGAGAGATGGTAACCGCACTTCCACTATCACTCATAGCGAAAAAGTATTTCACAATAGTAGCCACATACCAGGGCAGCATTGTGATACCTTGCAGGATACCGCCAATCAATCCCATTATCAAAGCAATGAGAAAAACACCGCCCCAAGTCGCAAATCCCAAACGGTACGTCTTTTTGAATGCTTCCCAGATACCGATATTTTCAAACAAATAAATCGGCGAAAACAAAGACAGAGGAATCACACAAGCCACCAACATCGGAAGAGTGAGAATCAAGGTGAAAGGAGTAAGAGCGGCCAACAACCCCATAACCACACATAGGATAATCATTATCAATATACCGAACAAGGTAAGTTTCAACAACCGGCCCACATTTTTAAACAACAGAGATTTCAAAGAAGAAAGGGTAACTCCTTCCAAGCGCTCTTCACGTTCATTGTAGGTCTTGATCAGTGCATAAACCAGTGAGGTAAGGATAACAGAGCCGATGAGGTAACAAATTATAGTCAATCCGTAATTCACCCAGAACATCGTTCCGAAATCTGCCAAAGGATTGGCAGCGCCGGCCTTAACCCCCATCGTGATACCCATAGAGCCATTCATCAGCCCATTCAGGCTCAATGCCTGAATCAGACACAAGGGCAATATCAGATACGTGGCAAACTTGAACAAAGGTTTCCAGTTCTCCTTTATAAAATCAAATGAAGCGTTCATCTTATCCCCGAAAGAACGCTTTACATACATTGCTACTTTAGCTTTTTGTGACTCCATGTTGTTTTCTATTTGGTAAATAAATATAGTAGAAGATAATAAATGCAAGTGAAAGCAGAATAATACCTAACCGGAGTACCGTTGGAAACTCGGTATGACGCGTAAGGAAACCTTCTATAAAACCCGCCATGATAAATACCGGAACGGTTCCCACAACTATTTTCAATCCCCTCTTGGCTCCCCGCCGGAAAGAAGCGGTGCGCGAATAAGTACCCGGAAACAGCCAGCCATTTCCAAGTGCCAGTCCGGCAGCACCTGCCACAATGATCGCCCATATCTCAAGCGTACCGTGCAGCCAGATGGCCAGCATAGATTCGGCCAACAGTCCCTCTCCGTAAAAGAAAGTCTGAAAAGCCCCTACCATGATTCCATTGGAAAGCAACATATACCCTGTTCCGAAACTGGTCAACAATCCCATCGCAAAGCAATTGAAAGATACCATGATATTATTCAGCGTAATGCCCAAGAACATAGGCATCTCCTCCGAACCGTTATATACCGCCATCGGTTCACCGTTAGCTATATTTTCAAGTGTCATATCCACATAGCCATTGCCCAGAATCAACCGGACAAAGTTCGGATCATTCCAAGCCGAAATGATACCTATCACAACACTGGCAGCGAAAATGAGAAAAGATACCAACAATTCCTTACGGGCATCATGCATCGTTTGCGGCACTTCCTGCGTCCAGAAAGTAATAATCCGAGTCCACTTTTCGCGCTTATTGCGATAAATCACATTGTGCAATGCAAAAGCCAGATTATTGAGATAAATGGTGATACGGGAAGAAGGATAATGGGTCTGTGCAAAAGCTAAATCGGCGGTAAGTTCCGTATATGCGTCGGCCAGACGGTCGGGATTAAACTTATCAGCTTTCTCCACCACCTTCTCTGTCTCTTTCCATTTTTCAATGTTCCGGCGAATAAACGTAACTTCTTTCATCGTTTAAGGGATTCGAATAGAAGTTTTGTCCGAATCCGAAGCAAAAGTAAGAGATTTATGATATATTTGCAACGGAATCACAAAAATGTTTAAATAGAAATGGCAGAATCCACTATTATTACAGGGCAGTTTGTACGTATCAGCCAGACACCGGCAAGTATAGGCGAACGTATGCTGGCTCTGATTATAGACTATTTCTTCCTGTTCATTTATGTAATAGGATTCAGTGTTACTCTGTCTTATCTTAGGATTCACGCTTATTCCGGCTTTTCATTCTTCTTTCTTTTTGTGATTGTTTACCTGCCGGTACTCTGTTATTCGTTGTTGTGCGAAGTCTTCAATCGCGGGCAAAGTCTGGGAAAACGCTTGCTGAATATCCGGGTGGTGAAAGCTGACGGATCCACACCGAGTCTTAGTTCTTATCTGCTGCGTTGGCTTCTCTTTCCTATCGATTTACCGATCACAGGCGGATTGGGAGTTATCGTCATTTTATTGACTAAGAATCATCAACGTTTGGGCGATCTGGCCGCCGGAACGATGGTCATCAAAGAAAAAAATTATCGTAAAATACAAGTCAGTCTCGACGAATACGACTACCTGACCAAAGGTTACCATCCGGTATATCCTCCGGCAGCCGACTTATCACTGGAACAAGTGAATGTAATTAATAAAACGCTCGCTTCTGGAAGTAAAGACCGTACCCGGCGTATACGCCAACTGGCCGATAAAGTACGTACACTCCTATCCATAAAACAGATAGAAGGAAATGATGAGAAATTTCTGCAAACGCTGTTGAGGGATTATCAATATTATGCCTTAGAAGAGATATGATAAAAGAGTAGTAAGTAGTTAAGTAGCTAAGTAGTCAAGTAGTGAGTAGTAGATAGTTAAGTAGGTAAGTAAGAGAAATACATTAGGCAAATCATTTCTACTTGACTACTTACTACTTGACTACTTAACTACTTGACTACTTAGCTACAACAGGAATTCCGGAAAGAGTTATTCTACTTGCCCCAGAGAGTTTCCATATTCCATTTCTCCCTGTACCACAAAAAGAATCTCTTCGGGATCAAACTCTCCCATTTCATCTTTCTTGGCCTCCTTAACAATATAGTCCACCACTTGCTCCAGGTCAATGTTGACATAACCTTCTTCATCGGGTTGGGCATCCAAGATACCACTTTCAGAGTAATACTCGTCAATCAAATCCAAGAAATAGTAAAGTTCATCATCAGTGAACTTTTCCTTCAGTTCCTGCGGCAAATAGTTTTTGATATACTCGATGGTTTTTTCATCATCGGCATCAGCAAGTAAAAAATCGTCTTCCAGTCCCATAGTTCAATGTTATTAAGTTGAAAGCTTATAAATTATAATAAGTTCTTCACTTTTTCCACAAATACAGGTTTGCCAACCGCACCTACCTGCTTATCTACAATCTCTCCGTTCTTAAAAAAAAGAACAGTCGGAATATTACGGATACCATATTCGGCAGCCATATCGCTATTTTCATCTACATCGCATTTACCGATGATAACCTGTCCTTCAAACTCCGTTGCCAATTCCTCGATGATAGGACCTACCATCTTACAAGGCCCGCACCAAGGGGCCCAAAAGTCAACAACAACCGGCTTTCCTTCTGTGAGGATCTCCTTATAGTTGCTGTCTGTAATTTCTAAAGCCATAATTTTAAAAGTTAATAGTTAGAATTAAGCAGCCCGGAAGTTTTATATACCCTCCGTGCTACGTTGCAAATATAATCAATTTATCCGAAACTCAAGTTCGGGACGTTCCTTTAAATAAGAGATCAATTCTCTCCCTACCGACAATTTTACCGGGCGGGATATCAGATCGACCACCATCTTTTCATCCTTATCGGTTACCTTAAAATAAAGCTCGGTATTTCCCGGATGATCTTTGGTCAATGAAGACAGTTCCGCCACAAGAGCAGAGTTCAAAGCAGACAAAGGAATCAGAATTGTAATCTTCTCCACTAATTTCTCTTTTACATCGGGAAGCAACTCCATCGAGGTGATCTTGACATCCAATTCTTCCGGACGCCATTGCTTAGGCTGGCAACGCGCCTTTATAAACAAGAAAGTACCTTCACCCAGATAACCCTGGAAGGTAACCCAATCGTTTCCGAAGAAAGGAAGTTCTGCCGAGCCGGAATAATCTTCTATCTTGGCAATGCCGTAAGGATTACCGTTCTTGCTGATTCCTCTGCGCACACTGGTCACAATACCTCCCATCGTAATCTCCCTACCGGCCAAAGCAGTCTTATCTTCAAGTTCGGCCATATGCGTATTGCAAACATGATCGAGCACAATGGCATATTCGTCCAACGGATGAGCCGACAGATAGATACCTACCAGTTCCCTCTCTTTATTCAGACGTTCCAAATCTCCCCAACGCTCAGCCGGCAGAATCTCCGGTGTTGCAATATCGATCACATTTTCTCCGCCAAACAACGAATTAACCGCAGCCGCCTTGTCGGCTTGGTAACGGTTACCATAACGCATCAGTGTTTCAAGGAAAACTTCTCCTTTCGAATTGACAGCAAAAAACTGTTCACGTTTCAACTCCGGAAAACTATCAAAACCACCCGACAACGCAAGGCATTCCATATTCTTCTTATTACAAGCATTCAAGTTGACCCGCTGTACAAAATCAAAGATACCCTTATACGGACCATTTGCCCGCCGTTCGTCCATGATACTCTGTACTGCAGCCTCTCCTACTCCTTTTACAGCACCAAGGCCAAAGCGAATGTCACCATGCTTGTTTACCGTAAACTTCAAGTTACTTTCATTCACATCCGGCCCCAATACCTGAATACCCATTGCCTTACATTCATCCATCAGCTTCGTGATATCGGTAATGTTCGACAAGCTTCGACTCATAACGGCAGCCATATACTCCGACGGATAATTTGCTTTCAGATAAGCTGTCTGATAAGCCACCCATGAATAACAAGTAGCATGCGATTTATTAAACGCATACGAAGCAAACTTCTCCCAGTCAGTCCATATTTTTTCCAATACTTTCGGATCGTGCCCATTCTTCCGACCACCTTCAATGAACTTTGGTTTCATGTGGTCCAGCTTATCACGCAATTTCTTACCCATCGCCTTACGCAGAGCATCCGACTCTCCACGGGTAAAATCGGCCAACAAACGGGACAGGAGCATCACCTGTTCCTGATATACAGTAATACCGTATGTATCTTTCAGATATTTCTCCATTATGGGAATATCATACTCGATCGGTTTGCGTCCGTGTTTACGATCGATGAAATCGGGAATGTAATCCATCGGTCCCGGACGATAAAGGGCATTCATGGCAATCAAGTCTTCAAAAGTCGTAGGTTGCAACTCCCTCAGGTATTTTTGCATGCCGGCAGACTCAAACTGGAACGTACCGACCGTACGCCCGTCACTATAGAGCTTGTAAGTAGCCGGGTCTTTAATGGAAATCGTATCGATATCCAGCTTTTCTCCTTTACTCAACCGAATATTTTCAACCGCTTCCTTAATGATGGACAAAGTTTTCAATCCCAAAAAGTCCATCTTAATCAATCCCGTATCTTCAATAACCGATCCCTCATACTGGGTAACAAGCATCTTTTCGCCTGTTTCCTTATCATCGGCCGTACTTACCGGCACCCAGTCGGTTATATCATCCCGGCAGATAATGGTACCACAGGCATGTACACCTGTACCACGCACATTACCTTCGAGCATCAAAGCATATTTCAATGTATCACGCACCAACGGATCAGGCGAAGCCTCAGCCGCCTGCAACTCCGGCACATAATCGATGGCATTCCGCAAATTCAGCTTTTTATCAGGTATTTTATCAGGCACCAATTTCGCCAGTCTGTCCGATTCAGAAAGAGGCAGTTTCTGTACACGCGCCACATCCTTGATAGCCAATTTCGTTGCCATCGTACCATATGTAATAATATGAGCCACCTTCTCATGACCATATTTTTCTGTTACCCAACGAAGCACTTCACCGCGTCCGTCATCATCAAAGTCAATATCGATATCAGGCAATGAAATACGATCCGGGTTCAGGAAACGCTCAAACAGCAAGTCATACTGAATCGGGTCGATTTTCGTAATCTGCAAACAATATGCAACAGCCGATCCTGCTGCCGATCCACGTCCCGGCCCGATGGAAACACCCATGTTCCGGCCTGCAGCGATAAAGTCCTGCACAATCAGGAAGTATCCCGGAAAACCCATCGTCTTCATGATATGCAATTCAAAAACAAGCCGTTCCTTTACTTCCGGACTCAAAGGGTCTCCATAAAATTTCTTCGCACCGTCAAAGGTCAGCTTTTTCAGATAATCCGCTTCGAGCTTGATACGATATAATTTATCATAACCACCCAAACGCTTTATCTTATCGTTTGCCGCCTCTTCGCTCAACACTACGTTTCCATTCTCATCTTGTGTAAATTCGTCGAAAAGATCTTTCTCCGTATACTTTTTGCGGTATTCTTCTTCCGTTCCGAAATCTTCGGGAATAGCAAAAGTAGGCATAATGGGCGCATGGTCGATGGAGTAGTACTCTACTTTATCAAGAATTTCGAGTGTATTGCTCAATGCTTCCGGAACATCAGCAAAGAGTTCGTTCATCTCCTCACGAGTCTTCATCCATTCCTGTTTGGTATAAAGCATACGTTTCGGATCGTCCAAATCCTTGCCCGTACTTAGGCAGATAAGACGATCATGCGCCTCAGCATGCTCTTCATTCACGAAATGAACGTCGTTCGAACAGATCAGCTTTACATTATATTTTTTTGAATATTCAATAAGGTGCTTATTCACATTTACCTGCAAAGGATATGCCTCGTGGTTCGCGCGGGGCACAGTAGCCTTATGACGCTGAAGTTCCAGATAATAATCTTCTCCGAACAGATTTTTATACCACTGAATGGCTTCCTCTGCTTCATCCAGCAATCCCTGAGTTATTTTCTTGGGTACTTCCCCTCCCAAACAAGCCGAACACACAATCAGGCCTTCGTGATACTTTTCCAATTCGTTGCGATCTGTACGCGGACGCATATAATATCCTTTCGTCCAAGCCTTAGACACTAACTTTATAAGATTATGGTATCCTTTCTCATTTTTGGCAAGAACAATCAAGTGATAGCCACTTTGGTCGGGTTTCCCTTCTTTCTTATCCAACGTACGGCGGGCTACATACATCTCACAACCTATGATGGGCTTGAATAATTTCGCTTCCGCTTCCGCTATTTTAGCCTTACAAGCGGCTATTTCCGCCTCCTTGTCTTCGCACTCCACTTTTCCGGCTTCAATAGCAGCCAGACGTTTCTTCTGGTCCTTTATCTCGCCTTTCGGCCCACTGTTTTTCTTATTGACATAGTTCGTGAATTCCTTGATACCGAACATATTTCCGTGATCGGTAACCGCAATTCCCTTCATCCCGTTCTTCATCGCTTTATCAACCAGCGCACTGACACTGGCCTGGCCATCCAGAAGCGAATACTGGGTATGGACATGTAAATGAACGAAATCCTGCATATTGATAGGTTGATTATTTTGAGCCATAAAAGTACAATCTATAAGGTTACTAACAAAAATAATGCCCAAAAAGTTATCAACATGTGTATTTCTATCGCTATTTACTTGCTGGATTTTCAAATTAAGTATATTTTTGCAGACAATTATCATTCATTAGCGCACATGGGTCGACTTAAGAAATTAAAAAAGATACGTATTCACCGTGAAGGCACACACATATTATGGGGCAGCTTGCTGTTACTACTACTTATCAATGTCGCCCTTTACTATGGAATAGAATGTAAACTGCCTTTTTATCTGGTGGTTCTGACCAGTATCATCGTTTACGGATTGATGGTTAACTTCTTCCGTTGTCCGAAGCGTCTTTTCGGAGAAGAAACGGAAAAGATAGTCGTAGCACCCGCTGATGGCAAGATTGTAGTTATCGAGGAAGTGGACGAACACGAATATTTTCACGACCGTCGTATTATGGTATCTATCTTTATGAGCATCCTGAACGTACATGCCAATTGGTATCCGGTAGACGGGACAGTGAAAAAGGTATCCCACCACAATGGTAAATTCATGAAAGCCTGGCTGCCCAAAGCCAGCACAGAAAACGAGCGCTCTACAGTAGTCATCGAAACCCCGGAAGGTGTGGAGATTCTGACACGTCAGATTGCCGGAGCAATGGCACGCCGCATCGTCACTTATGCCGAAGTAGGCGAAGAGTGTTACATCGACGAGCACATGGGATTCATCAAATTCGGTTCGCGTGTGGATGTATACCTTCCATTGGGTACAGAGATATGTGTTACAATGGGACAATTAACAACCGGTAATCAAACGGTTATCGCCAAACTGAAATAAAAACTGTCACAATGGCAAACATTTTCACTAAATATATCCCCAACACAGTAACCTGCCTAAATCTTTTTTCCGGTTGCATTGCTTGTGTCATGGCTTTTGAAGCACGCTACGAATTGGCTTTTATTTTTATTATACTAAGTGCGGTTTTTGACTTTTTCGATGGCATGCTGGCACGCTTACTGAATGCTCATTCCCCAATCGGTAAAGATTTGGATTCATTGGCTGACGACATCAGTTTTGGCGCAGCACCTGCATTTATCATCTTCTCCCTATTTAAAGAGATGCACTATCCTGCAAATATCGAATTCATAGCTCCTTATATGCCATATGCAGCTTTTCTTATTGCAGTGTTTTCAGGCCTGCGATTAGCTAAATTCAATAATGACACTCGTCAAACTACTTCTTTTATCGGTCTTCCGGTACCTGCCAATGCACTGTTTTGGGGATCATTGATAGTAGGAGCCCATGATTTTCTCATAACTCCGGCTTGTCATCCCGTCTACATTTTGATATTGGTAATGCTTTTTTCATGGCTATTGGTGTCGGAGATTCCAATGTTCTCATTAAAATTTAAAAATTTATCCTGGAAAGACAACAAAGTCAGTTTCATCTTTCTGATCATATGTATTCCACTACTTATTTTATTAGGCATTAGCGGATTTGCAGCAGTAATCGTATGGTATATTATACTTTCACTTTTTACAAGAAAAAATAAATAAACAATCCTTTTGGCACGTTTGTTGTACTATCAGTTTCAAACAACGTATAAAACTAATAGCCCATGCATATCTTAGGATTAATATTCATTTTTATCATAGCTATCTTTATTATCGGCGTCTCAGTCATAGGCGGCATCCTACGAGCTATTTTCGGCTTCGGACGACGTTCACGACCAACTCCGCACACTTATGCAACATCCGGTGAGAGGAGACAACAGCAAAGTTCTCAAAGAAGAGAGGAAGAAGAGGAAGTATACAATACGGAAGAGAACATCCACCCCCGAAAGCATAAGAAGATCTTCACGAAAGACGAAGGAGAATACGTTGACTTTGAAGAAATTAATTAATAATTATTCATCTTTTCGCCGCAAAAAAGGCTTTCATCAATGCAGCACACTCTTCCGCAAGCACCCCTTTGACAACGATCGTTTTGGGGTGCAATGCCTGAGCGGCATACCGTTGATATCCACGCTTCTCGTCTTCCGCTCCAAATACTAATCTTCCAGTTTGTGCCCAAGCTATAGCCCCGGCACACATTACGCAGGGTTCCACAGTTACATAGAGCGTACATTCATTCAGATATTTTCCACCAAGAACATTAGCGGCAGCAGTGATGGCTTGCATCTCGGCATGGGCAGTCACATCATTCAGTGTTTCCGTCAGATTGTGGGCACGCCCGATAATACGCTCCTTACATACGACCACAGCACCTACGGGAACTTCTCCCCTATCAGCCGCTTTCTGCGCTTCAACAAGCGCTTGCTTCATAAAATAAGTATCATCCAGCATATCATTACATTATCAGCGTCTCATATCGTGCTCACCAAAAAGGGTGGGATAATCTTCTTCCATATTCTTATGAATAAACATAAGAATCGTCTCGCGAAGCCAACGTGATTTATTTGTGATCTTATACTTTTCCAAATAACGATCTACAATCATCTGCTCGTCTTCGCTTAATAAAATGCTCATCCTCCGTTCACGCTTTGTAACTTCGTCGTGCATTCTCAGACACTTTTTCCCTCTCCTTTTCATATATTTTGCAAAATTACTTTTCCTTCTGTAAAAACAAAGAATAAAAAAGAGTATTTTTGCATTCCGACAGCTAAATTATGGTTATTAGCCACTAAGTCCCAGCTGCCAGCTACTAAATTCTAACTACTGACTACTCAAAAAATATGGCCGAGCACAACGAATTAGGAAAAGCCGGAGAAACTGCTGCGGTAGCTTATCTGGAAGCCCGTGGTTATGTGATCCGACACCGAAACTGGCGAAAGGGTCATCTCGAATTGGATATTGTGGCAGCTAAGGATAATGAATTGATCGTTGTAGAGGTCAAAACACGAAATAGCAATGATGTCATGCAACCGGAAGATGCAGTAACCCACCAAAAGATAAAAAACACGGTGAGAGCCGCAGATACCTATATCAAACTTTTCCAAATTGACGCACCGGTACGCTTTGATATCATCACAGCCATAGGCCGGACCGGCAATTTTAAAATAGAGCATATAAAAGAAGCTTTTTATCCACCCTTATTTTAAAAAGACATGAATGTAGAAAGAGCCAGAGAATACTGTTTAAACAAAAAAGGAACGATTGAATGTCTTCCATTCGATGACGTGTCACTCGTAATAAAAGTAATGGGTAAAATGTTTGCTCTTATCGATCTGGAAAGCGCCAATACCATCGCCTTAAAATGTGATCCTGAGTATGCCCTTGAACTGCGTGAACGTTATACCGCCATAGAGGGTGCCTATCACTTCAATAAGAAATACTGGAATAAAGTCTGCTTTGACCTGGATGCAGACGATCGTCTGATAGAGCAGTTAATAGATCACTCATATGAAGAAGTCATAAAAAAATTCACGAAGAAATTACGCGCCGAATATGATGCACTTCCCTAAAACATTCCCTGTCCCTTTGATTCATTTGGAAGAGACAGATTCGACCAATAAATACCTGAATGAACTCTGTAACAAACAATGTGTAGAAGAGCTGACTACCATAACCGCCGATTTCCAAACTTCGGGCAGAGGTCAACGCGGCAACAGTTGGGAATCGGAAGCCGGACAAAACCTGATGTTCAGCTTTGTCCTCTATCCCACTTTTCTGAAAGCCCGCAGACAATTCCTGCTATCGCAAATCATATCATTGGCCATTAAAGAAGAATTGGAAAGATATGTTTCGAACATTTCTATCAAATGGCCGAACGATATATATTGGAAAGACAAGAAAATTTGCGGCATGCTCATTGAAAACGATCTGACAGGTGTACATATCAGCCGCAGCATCACAGGGATCGGGATCAACGTCAATCAGGAAACGTTCTGTAGTGACGCTCCCAATCCCGTATCTCTGAAACAAATCAACGGTCAGTCGTATGACTGTCCCCAGATACTCGCTTCCGTGATGAAACGGATAAAAACTTACTATAATTTGCTGGCAACCGGAAAAGCCGATATCCAATCTCTTATTGCCGACCGCTATGCCTGCTCCCTTTTTCGCAAGGAAGGTTTTCATCGGTACACCGATGCTAACGGAGATTTTATGGCCCGCTTGTTACGAGTAGAACCAGACGGGCGGTTTATCCTTGAGGACCAAACAGGAACTATACGAAATTATCTATTTAAAGAGGTACAATACATACTTCATTAAAACTTCGCATTGCACAAAAACACAATCAGTCTGCCTTTTCAGATACCTTAAGCAGCTATTTCATTTCCGCTTCCATCTTTTTTATCTTCTCCAGCGTTTTCATTACCTCTGCAGAGGGAAACTGTCGGATCACATTCTGTAAATATTCTTTCGCCTTACCGTAGCCATCTGTCATAAGTTTACTTAATCCGTCTTTATAACGGGCATACTGCATCCGGGTAGGCGAACTGATCTTTTTATAATCACGCATCAGTTGCTGCTTTTCCTGCTCCGCCATCAGATAATAATAGTTTCCGACAAATATATTAGCGGCCAAATGATTTACATCCAGTGAAAGTACCTTCTGATAGGTCAGCAAGGCATCTTTTTCTTTTCCACGACACACTTCTGTTTCCGCGCAGGCAGCAAGCCACTTCACGTCATTAGGATTCTTTTGAAGCACTTCTTTACAGAAGAGGTAGGCTTTGTCATAATTCCGCATAGTTTTGTAATGAAAAGCAAGTTCCTGAGCCATTTTAGTACCCACACTGCTAGCTTTATCAACGCTTGTCCAATAAAACATCTCCGACTTATCAGCATTCAACTGAATAGCCTGGCGGAACAAACTGACCGCTTGCTCCCACTGTTCGGCAGTCATGGCCACCGAAACCTTCTGCAGTACATCTTCGGCGGACTGAGCCGAAAGTGCCAACGGAAAAGAAATTAAAAAAGTAAATAGCAAAGTTAAGGTTTTCATCTCATTAATATTTATTTAGTTAAGCGCTCTGCAAAGATAATGATTTTTATTCTCATTTGTTTATTACGAACTATTTAAATAGCGTTATTGTTCAGTTAAATTTCATGATATATATTTTTTAATATAACTTTGCCTTCAAATGGATAAAAAGAGATCGATCAACACCGGAAACAAACGCATCCTCGAGATAGCAATACCCTCTATTATTTCGAATATAACAGTCCCTCTGCTGGGGCTGATCGACGTCACGATCGTAGGTCATTTAGGTTCCGCCGCCTATATCGGAGCAATTGCCATAGGAGGCATGTTATTCAATATTATTTATTGGATTTTCGGTTTTCTGCGTATGGGAACAAGCGGAATGACCTCGCAAGCCTACGGGCAACGCAATTTGGACGAAGTTACCCGCTTATTGTTACGATCTGTCGGCATAGGATTGCTGATTGCGCTTTGCCTGCTACTACTCCAATATCCCATACAAAAAACAGCTTTTACCCTTATCACTACTACCCGTGAAGTAGAGAATCTGGCAACTCTCTATTTTCGTATCTGTATCTGGGGTGCCCCTGCCGTACTCGGACTTTATGGTTTTGCAGGATGGTTTATCGGGATGCAGAATTCACGTTTTCCCATGTATATCGCGATCACACAGAATATCGTGAATATAATAGCCAGCCTCAGCTTTGTCTACCTACTGAATATGAAAGTAGAAGGAGTCGCCTTAGGCACACTCATAGCCCAATACGCCGGATTCCTGATGGCTCTCCTATTATGGATGCGCCATTACAAACCGCTACGTAAACGTATTGCCATAAAAGGCATTTGGCAAAAGCAGGCTATGTCCCGTTTCTTTTCGGTGAACCGTGATATTTTCTTCCGTACCCTTTGTCTGGTAATCGTCACGATGTTTTTCACATCTGCCGGAGCCGCACAAGGTGAGACCGTACTTGCCGTGAACACTTTGTTAATGCAACTATTCACCCTTTTCTCTTATATTATGGACGGTTTTGCCTATGCCGGCGAAGCTCTGGCCGGTAAGTATATCGGTGCCCGTAACCGGACAGCCCTTCATCAGACTGTCCGGCAACTGTTTGGCTGGGGCATCGGACTTTCTCTATGTTTTACCCTGCTTTACGCTATTGGCGGTAGATCCTTTCTCGGATTACTCACCAATGAAGTCGATGTTATCAACGAAGCAGAAAATTATTTTTATTGGGTGCTTGCTATTCCTCTTGCCGGATTTTCCGCTTTTCTTTGGGACGGTATCTTTATCGGCGCCACAGCTACCCGGCAAATGCTTGTTTCTATGTTTATAGCTTCCACCTGCTTTTTTGCCACTTATTATTCCTTCCATAGCCTGATGGGAAATCACGCCTTATGGATGGCCTTTCTCATCTACCTTTTTCTACGCGGAATCATACAGGCTTTCCTTTCAAGAAAAATCCTGAATATCTTTCCCACTACTTAGAAAGTCCGTTTAGATTCTACTTTTTTTATACAGATCTCTATTTTGCATAGACCTTTGTGGAGTAAGTTGCCCTACCTTCATTCTGTATATTAGATACCGGCATGGATAAACCCGGTCATAGTCCCCCCTTTCACCCAGCTATTCTCCAATGAACTCATATAGATACAATTCTGATCGACGTTCGCTTTCGAACTGGCTGGAGTACGCTCGAAAGAGATGTGTAAATTCTCGATACCGATATTATGACGGATAGTCGTAATATTATTTATCTTATATAGGCTTGTGCATAAGTCTTATCGAGCGTGTAGTACAACGGCGCATCCAATGTAACGACATTCCCTTCTATCTTCTTGATATATCGGTGATAAGACATGTCTACATCACTCGTTTTCCACTTCATCGATTCATCCGTATTCCGTTTGGAGTTCCCACCATGCCACACAGCCTCCAGCCAAGCCGTCGTCGTGGGATACTTCACGCAAATAAGATACCCCACTTTGTAGGCATCCGCATCTGCCACACTGAAACTATAATCACCCGGCATCACTTTTTCCGTAGTAATATTAGTACGAGCACTTACCTTATTGATGGCAGCCTGAATGTGCGCCGTATTATCCGCAGCAACATCCGGCAGCGGACTGATCGTTTCCGTCCGGTCCGGCATATCTATTATCGGTACCGGTTCTCCATTCCTATATCCAGCCTGACTGAAATCAGGCAAAACAAATCCGTCGGCATTTTGAATATAAGTCAGTGCTCCGTCACCGGCCACCTTTAAGAGTTGCGACTGCCAACTGTCCTGGGCTCGGAGAATCCCTGCACATAATGCAGAAACCACTCCCGTTAAAAGCAATTTAATACTATTCTTCATAAATAATTATTTTTTTGACCTCCAAAGAAAGGCAATATCCCTTATACCGCTTTGCAGCATTGTCCCAAATGTTATTACAATTATCTCAATCCGAAGCCGGGCAGACAACCCCTCTTTTCCGTAAATTACAAACAGTCCCCGATTACATATTTCTCACATCCTGTAAGCCAAACAATATGATATTCATTTATATTCCTTATATTTGCACAAACTAAATAATATATATCTTATGACAAAATACAAGAGAATCCTATTAAAGCTCAGTGGTGAAAGCTTGATGGGAGAAAAGAAAAGCGGTATCGACGAGAAAAGACTGGCAGAGTATGCAGCCCAAATCAAAGAAATTCATGAACAAGGAGTACAGATAGGAATCGTAATCGGCGGTGGTAACTTCTTTCGTGGATTGACCGGTACAGGTAAAGGATACGACCGCGTAAAAGGAGACCAGATGGGGATGTTAGCTACCGTAATGAACAGCCTTGCCCTTAGTTCGGCATTGGTGGCAGCCGGTGTGAAAGCCCGTGTACTGACAGCTATCCGTATGGAACCGATAGGCGAATTCTACAGCAAGTGGAAAGCCATTGAATATATGGAAGCCGGAGAAATCGTGATCATGTCTGCCGGAACCGGAAACCCCTTCTTTACTACTGATACCGGTTCTTCTCTCCGTGGCATCGAAATAGAAGCAGACGTCATGCTGAAAGGCACACGGGTGGATGGCATTTATACGGCCGATCCGGAGAAAGACCCGACTGCTACAAAATTCAATGACATCACCTATGATGAAGTGTTGAAGCGCGGCCTGAAAGTAATGGACCTCACAGCCACGTGCATGTGCAAAGAAAACAATCTGCCGATTGTAGTATTCGATATGGACACCGTGGGAAATCTGAAGAAAGTCATCGAAGGAAAAGAAATCGGTACAGTCGTGCATAATTAACAGTATATTTGCAGATAAGCAAAAAATAATCTACTTTTGTTCTATATTCAGTAAAAATAGCAAAACTATAAAAACTAAAAGATATGATAGACGTTAAGACTTGTATCAACGATTCACAAGAGAAAATGGATATGGCCATCATGTACCTGGAAGAGGCATTGGCTCATATTCGTGCCGGAAAAGCAAGTACGAGACTATTGGACGGAATCCGTGTGGATTCTTACGGAAGTATGGTACCAATCAGTAACGTGGCAGCTGTAACTACGCCGGATGCGCGTAGTATCACGATTAAGCCGTGGGACAAAAGCATGTTCCGGGTTATCGAAAAGGCAATCATTGATTCCGACTTGGGTATCATGCCCGAAAACAATGGAGAAATCATCCGCATCGGTATTCCTCCGTTGACTGAAGAACGCCGTAAACAATTGGCAAAACAATGTAAGGCCGAAGGTGAAACAGCCAAAGTCAGTGTACGCAATGCGCGCCGTGACGGTATAGATACACTGAAAAAAGCAGTTAAAGAAGGTCTTGCAGAAGATGAACAAAAGAATGCCGAAGCCAAACTGCAAAAGATCCATGATAAGTATATCAAGCAGATCGACGACATGCTGGCTGAAAAGGATAAGGAGATAATGACAGTGTAAATTTAGTTGAAAGTTGAGAGTTGAAAGTTGAAAGTTACTATTCAGCGTGATTGCATAAGTAATTTTCCACTTTTAAGTGACGGGTAACTCTCAACTATCTAAGAATTCTCAACTTTCAACTCTCAACTTTCAACTAAATAAAATATGCGTGGATTAGTTATAAAGAATACAGGAAGCTGGTATCAAGTCAGGACAGATGACGGACAATTTATCGAGTGTAAGATAAAGGGGAATTTCCGTCTGAAAGGAATACGGAGCACAAATCCTGTGGCAGTAGGCGACCGGGTGCAAATTATACTGAACCAGGAAGGTACTGCATTCATTAACGAAATAGAAGATAGAAAGAATTATATCATCCGCCGGTCTTCGAATCTTTCCAAGCAATCACATATTCTCGCCGCCAACCTTGACCAATGCATGCTGGTGGTGACAATCAATTACCCCGAAACATCCACCATCTTTATCGATCGTTTTGTAGCTTCGGCGGAAGCTTATCGTATACCTGTCAAACTGGTATTCAATAAAGTCGATGCATATGATGAAGATGAACTTCATTATTTAGACAGTCTCATTAACCTTTATACCCATATCGGCTATCCCTGCTTTAAGATTTCCGCTAAAAGCAAACAAGGAATCGATGCCATTCAAAAAGAATTAAAAGGACGGATTACGCTCTTCTCCGGACATTCGGGAGTAGGAAAATCCACACTTATCAATGCCATACTTCCGGGACAAGAAGTCAAAACGGCAGAAATATCTACTTATCACAACAAAGGAATGCATACCACCACTTTCTCCGAAATGTTTCCCGTTGAAGGAGGAGGGTATATCATCGATACTCCGGGCATCAAAGGGTTCGGAACATTCAACATGGAAGAAGAAGAAATCGGACATTACTTCCCCGAAATATTCAAATTTTCTGCCGACTGTAAATACAACAACTGCACCCATCGTCAAGAGCCGGGTTGTGCAGTAAGACAAGCCGTAGAGCAGCACTATATCAGCGAATCACGCTATACCTCCTACCTCAATATGCTCGAAGATAAAGAGGAAAGAAAATACCGAGCAGCCTATTAATTTATTAACTCTTTTTCACGCTACACATATTAAACTTTCCTGCCATACTCCTGTCTAACCTACAAGATTATCAATTGCTATATTTAACAGGTGCACTGCCACATGTACCTATATAACATAAAACATACATGGACAAGAGAATTAAATGGGGTATTATTATTCTTGTAGGTGCCGGATTAATAGGAGGTGGCATCTACTCTCAAATGCCTAAACAAAATGAAGAATTGGCTGCTGCCGATAAAGTATCCAAAGCTCAGAAAGGGAACAAGAGAATTCTAAATGTAAACGCACGGATTATCAAACCGCAACTGCTTACTGATGAAATCCGGATTAGCGGTAGCCTGCTGCCGGATGAAGAGGTAGACCTTTCATTCGAAACATCCGGAAAGATTGTAGAAATAAACTTTGACGAAGGTAGTACCGTTCAGAAAGGACAGTTACTGGCCAAAGTCAACGACCGACAGTTGCAAGCCCAACTTCAACGTCTCGTTTCCCAACTGAAACTGGCGGAAGACCGCGTATTTCGTCAGAATGCACTTCTTGAAAGAGACGCCGTAAGTAAAGAGGCTTACGAACAGGTAAAAACAGAACTGGCTACCCTGAATGCCGACATAGATATCGTAAAAGCCAATATCGCACTGACGGAACTCCGTGCACCGTTTGACGGAGTGATAGGTTTGCGCCAGGTCAGTGTCGGTGCATATGCCTCTCCCAGCACCATTGTAGCAAAACTCACAAAAATTTCCCCTTTGAAAGTAGAATTTTCCGTTCCGGAACGCTATGCCGGAGAAGTGAAAAGAGGAGCGAACCTGATTTTCAACCTGGAAGGAAAACTGGACGGATTCCCGGCTAAAGTATATGCCACAGAGTCTAAAATCAGTGATATGCACACCCTTACCGTACGCGCACTTTATCCGAACAGCAACGGGAGCATACTCCCTGGCCGATACGTCAGTGTCCATCTGAAAAAAGAAGAGATTCCGAATGCCATTGCAGTACCTTCGGAAGCGATCGTACCGGAAATGGGTAAAGATAAAATATATCTTTATAAAGACGGAAAAGCGCAACCAGTGGAAATATTGACCGGTATCCGTACCGAAGCAGAAGTGCAAGTATTGCGGGGATTGCAAGTAGGCGATACAATCATCACTTCGGGAACCTTGCAACTCCGTACAGGATTACCAGTAACTCTTGATAACATCGATTAAACCTGCCGCCTTATGAATATATCCGAATTAAGTATACGCCGGCCGGTATTATCGACGGTATTAACCCTCATTATCCTTCTCTTCGGATTCATCGGATACAGCTATCTCGGCGTCCGTGAATATCCGTCGGTAGATAATCCTATCATTTCGGTTTCCTGTTCCTATCCCGGTGCAAATGCCGATGTTATCGAGAATCAGATTACCGAACCGTTGGAACAGAACATCAACGGTATTCCCGGTATCCGCTCGCTTTCAAGCGTCAGCCAGCAGGGACAATGCCGCATTACCGTAGAGTTCGAATTGTCCGTCGATCTGGAAACCGCAGCCAATGACGTGCGCGACAAAGTATCGCGTGCACAACGTTATCTTCCCCGCGACTGTGATCCTCCTACGGTATCGAAAGCAGATGCCGACGCTACGCCGATCCTGATGGTAGCTCTCCAAAGCGAACGGCGATCGCTGCTGGAACTGAGTGAAATAGCCGACCTCACTGTAAAAGAGCAACTTCAGACAATATCAGATGTGAGCAGTGTATCCATTTGGGGTGAAAAGCGCTACTCCATGCGTCTGTGGCTCGATCCGATCAAGATGTCCGGTTACGGTATCACTCCCGTAGACGTGAAAAATGCAGTCGACAATGAAAACGTGGAACTTCCCTCAGGCAGCATTGAAGGAAATACGATAGAACTGACGATCCGTACTTTAGGTTTGATGCATACGGCAGATGAGTTTAATGATCTGATCATCAAGGAAGACAACAACCAGATTGTGCGTTTCAGCGATATCGGTCGTGCCGAATTAAGCCCGGCAGATATAAAGAGCTACATGAAGATGAACGGCGTTCCGATGGTAGGTGTGGTAGTCATCCCCCAACCGGGAGCTAACCATATCAAAATAGCCGATGCCGTGTACGACCGTATGGAAAGGATGCAAAAAGACCTTCCCGAAGATGTACATTACAATTACGGATTCGACAATACCAAATTTATCCGTGCTTCTATCGATGAGGTCGAACAGACTGTATACGAAGCATTCATATTGGTCATCATCATTATCTTCCTCTTCTTACGTGACTGGCGCGTAACACTCGTGCCTTGCATCGTGATCCCCGTTTCATTGATCGGTGCATTTTTCGTCATGTATCTGGCAGGATTTTCCATCAATGTGCTTTCCATGCTTGCCGTCGTACTATCGGTGGGACTTGTGGTAGACGATGCCATTGTAATGACAGAGAACATCTATGTGCGTATCGAACAAGGAATGGCACCTAAAGAGGCCGGTATCGAGGGAGCAAAAGAAATTTTCTTTGCCGTTATCTCCACCACCATCACACTGGTAGCCGTATTCTTCCCCATCGTATTCATGGATGGTATGACAGGTAAACTCTTCCGTGAGTTCAGCTTGGTTATTTCAGGATCGGTTATCATTTCCTCTTTCGCCGCATTGACTTTCACACCGATGCTTGCCACCAAGCTATTGATAAAACGTGAAAAGCAGAATTGGTTTTACAGGAAAACAGAACCCTTTTTCGAAGGGATAAACCGCATTTACAGCCGTTCACTGGCAGCTTTCCTGAAAAAGCGCTGGTTGGCACTTCCGGTTATCGCCGTTACCATCGGTATCATTGTCTTTTTATGGGGATACATTCCGGCAGAAATGGCTCCGCTTGAAGACCGCTCACAAATCAGTATAAATACACGCGGAGCAGAAGGAGTAACCTACGAATATATACGGGATTATACAGAAGATATCAATGATTTGGTAGATTCGATCATTCCCGATGCGGAATCTGTGACAGCCCGCGTTTCGAGCGGTAGCGGAAACGTGCGTATCACATTGAAAGACATGAAAGACCGAGATTACTCTCAGATGGACGTAGCCGAGGAGTTATCAAAAGCCGTACAGAAAAAAACAATGGCGCGTTCTTTCGTGCAGCAGTCCTCATCTTTCGGCGGACGTCGCGGTGGCATGCCGATACAATATGTATTGCAAGCCACCAACCTGGAAAAACTGCAAGAGGTACTGCCGAAATTCATGGCAAAGGTTTATGAAAATCCGGTATTCCAAATGGCCGATGTCGATTTGAAATTCAGCAAGCCCGAAGCCCGTATCAATATCAATCGTGATAAAGCCAGTATCATGGGAGTCAGTACCCGTAACATAGCCCAGACACTCCAATACGGTCTGAGCGGACAACGTATGGGATACTTTTACATGAACGGAAAACAATACGAGATTTTAGGTGAGATCAATCGCCAGCAACGCAATAAACCGGCCGATCTGAAAGCCATCTATGTGCGAAGTGACAAAGGGGATATGGTACAGCTCGACAACCTCATAGAACTGACAAACGGTATCGCCCCTCCGAAACTGTATCGTTACAATCGTTTTGCATCGGCCACGGTTTCCGCAGGATTGGCAGAAGGAAAAACTATCGGTCAGGGGCTGGACGAAATGGATAAGATAGCCAAAGAGACATTGGACGACTCTTTCCGTACCGCACTGACCGGAGACTCCAAAGAGTATCGCGAAAGTTCATCAAGTCTGATGTTTGCTTTCATATTGGCTATTTTCCTGATCTATCTGATCCTCGCTGCTCAGTTCGAAAGCTTCAAAGACCCGTTAATCGTAATGCTGACCGTGCCCCTCGCCATTGCCGGTGCACTGATATTTATGTACTTCGGTGGAATAACGATGAATATCTTCAGCCAGATCGGTATTATCATGCTCATCGGATTGGTGGCTAAAAACGGTATCCTTATCGTGGAGTTCGCCAACCAAAAACAGGAAAGCGGTGAAGATAAAATGAACGCCATCAAAGATGCTTCATTACAGCGTCTGCGCCCTATCCTAATGACGAGTGCATCTACCATATTGGGACTGATACCACTTGCCTTTGCCACCAGTGAAGGCTGCAACCAGCGTATCGCCATGGGAACGGCAGTAGTAGGCGGTATGCTGATCTCCACACTGATGACGATGTACATCGTCCCTGCCATATACAGCTATATTTCAACGAACCGTAATAAGTTAAGAGAATCATGAAACGAATCTTAATGCTCGCTATCGTTTGCAGCCTGCTCCTCACCGGACAGGCTCAGAAACAAGTATATACTTTAAAGTCCTGTCTGGAAGAAGGACTACAGAATAACTATTCGTTGCGCATCACCCATAATGAAGAGCAGGTCAGCAAAAACAATGCAACGTTAGGAAATGCCGGCTATCTGCCTACGCTCGATTTCAGTGCCGGATACAAAGGAACTGTAGACAACACCCGAACGAAAGTCCGTGAAAGCGGAGAAACAATCAAAGAAAACGGTGTATTCGATCAAACAATCGATGTAGGGCTTAATCTCAACTGGACTATTTTCGACGGCTTCAACATTCAGGCCAACTACCAAAAGCTCAAGGAACTGGAGCTACAAGGCGAAACAAATACCCGTATAGCCATCGAAGACTTTGTGGCCAGCCTTGCCGCAGAATACTATAACTTTGTCCAGCAAAAAATACGTCTCGCCAATTTGCACTATGCCGTAAAACTGTCTAAAGAACGGCTCCGCATCGTGGAAGAACGCTATCACATCGGTAACTTCTCCCGTCTCGACTATCAGCAAGCCAAAGTAGACTTTAATGCAGACAGTGCCAAATATATGAAACAGCAGGAGTTGCTGCATACCTCCCGTATCAATCTGAATGAGCTGATGGCAAATGCGGATGTAGACCAGCCGCTCTTCATCGAAGACTCCATCATCAAAGTAAACGCCCATCTGAACTTTGAGGAGCTATGGAATGCCACGCTGCAAACCAATGCGTCTTTACTGAAAGCCGATCAGAATACTACCATTGCCCAACTGGACTATAAAAAAGTAAATTCACGTAATTATCCGTACCTGAAACTGAACACCGGTTACGGATATACTTTCAATAAATACGACATAGCTTCCAACAGTCAACGGGGGAACTTGGGATTCAATGGCGGACTGACCATCGGTTTTAATATATTCGACGGAAACCGCCGGCGTGAAAAACGCAATGCCAGCATTGCCGTAAAAAATTCCCGTCTGCAACGTCAAGAACTGGAACAAGCATTACGGGCAGACATCAGTAACCTGTGGCAAGCTTATCGCAATAACCTGCAATTGCTCAATCTGGAACGCCAAAATCTTATAGCCGCCAAAGAAAACCATGAGATAGCTATGGAACGTTATATGCTCGGTGACCTCGCCGGTATCGAAATGCGTGAAGCTCAAAAGAGCCTACTGGATGCCGAAGAACGAATACTCTCTGCTGAATATGATACAAAGCTGTGCGAGATTTCACTTTTACAGATTAGTGGCAAGGTATTGAAATACATGGAATAGGGATTAGGTATAAGTGATCATTTTTTCTCCCACATAAAACAATATTTACCTCTTCTTCCCCCTGTTTTCCCCTATCTTTGCCACATACAATAAGGTAATAAACAACAGCAAACCATGAAGAAAATTTTATTAATTGCCCTGTCATGCTTCTTTCTGACAGGTCTTTCTGCCCAAACGGACACCAATTACAAAGAGAAACACCCATATAAAGACTGGGTAAAGATTGCACCGAAATTTGACGATGCATTTTTTAAAACGCCGGAAGCCATCCGCATTGCCGACAATGTATTACTGTATCAGCAAATTACCGGAGGATGGCCTAAAAACATTTATATGGCGGCCGAACTGACAGACCAGGAACGTAAAGATGCTCTCAAGATGAAAGAGAACGTGAATTTAAGCACAATCGACAACCGTGCTACCATCACAGAAATGAATTATCTGGCCCGTATCTATCTGGCAACTCAAGATGAAAAATACAAAGATGCCTTCCTCCGTGGACTACAATATCTCTTCGAAGCACAATATGAAAATGGAGGTTGGCCACAATTCTATCCACGTCCCAAAGGGTATTACATCCATATCACATACAATGATGACGCCATGATCAATGTGATGAAGCTTTTGAGAGATATAACCAAAGCGAAAGCTCCCTATACTTTCGTTCCCGATGCGGCACGGCAACAAGCACAGGTAGCTTTGGACAAAGGAGTGGAATGCATTTTGAAAACCCAAGTAAAACAAAATGGCAAACTCACCGTATGGTGTGCACAGCACGACCGCGAAACACTTGCTCCTGCCAAAGCACGCGCCTACGAACTTCCTTCGCTAAGCGGACAAGAATCAGACGATATCGTACTCTTCCTTATGTCCTTATCTAAACCGACTCCGGAAATGATTGCTTCCATCGATGCTGCTATCGAATGGTTTAAGGAATCGGAAATAAAAAATATAAAGAAAGAGTATTTCACCAATGCAGATGGCAAGAAAGACTACAGAATGGTACCTTGTACAGATTGTGAACCACTATGGGCCCGTTTCTACGAATTAGAGACCAACCGCCCTTTCTTCTGTGACCGTGACGGAATTAAGAAATATGATATCTCCGAAATCGGTTATGAACGCCGTAATGGTTATAGTTGGTACAACAATGGAGGTCTGAAAGTATTGGCAAAGTACAAAGAGTGGAAGAAGAAATTAGAGAAGTAATCATCCTCCCCAATATATAAATTATTAAATCCCATTATTTGCAGTTAGTACACCTACTGTAAATAATGGGATTTTTATCATAACACATCAGATAGTTTCTACTTATTGAAACCAATGGTTCCATCGGCATGGAACTGTTGGTTTCGTTCGTATGGAACTCTTCGTTTCATCCGTATGGAACCAATGGTTTCTCCGAAAGAAACCTTTCGTTTCATACGGGGAAACAAAATCAAACACAACATCTACAAAAACAGAGCAAGAAGCTTCATCCTATTGATTTTCATTAATCTTTATGTGTTTTTCCAAATTTCCCTCGATGAATTAATAATAAATTCTTAACATTGCAAATGTTACCATCATCAACTGCTATGAACAAATCGTTAACCATACTCCTCATTACTTTATTATGTAGTTGCTATTCTTATGCTCAATTACCGGTGATTCCGGTACCCGTCCCCAATGCGATGGATACTTATGGAACAAACATTAATTTCCCGTCTTCTCCCGGACCATCTGCTCCCTTTACCCCAAGTAAACAACAAAATAACATATACGACCCCAATGAACTGATACGCCGGAGACAAAGAGTACAGCAAGAGATAGAGGAAGCAACCGCCATGATGAGAGAAATAGAAGAATGTTACAGTATAGCGAGCTCTCTGACAAAAAATGGCTTTCCATCTCAAGCCAATATCCCCGGCACAGAATATTTCCGTTCTGCTTATCAAGAAATTAGCGACATGTTGCATGACTCCATTACTCTAAATCTGGAACGGGCTATTTTCCTGATAGAAAACGCATTCCTGAACAACCAATTAAACTTTAACGATTTTCAAAAGAGTATCAGTGAAAAAGCAGACTATTGTAAATGGAGAATGAGCGAACTAAAACTCAATCCGCATGACGGACTGGTACAAAATATGGCTATCTTCAGCTTGCTCACCGATACCTTGAATGTCCGGCAACTCGGAAACATTAAAGAAAATATCACCGGAAGCTTATAAACATTATGAACATATGCATAAGCTCTATAAGGAAATCGACAACAGTGGCTATGAGGATATGCCTAAAGAAATCTATGCACGTCGGTTACGCCATGTAGAGAAACTTAAAAAAGAAGAAGACGGACATGACTAACCCGCTATAAGAAAAACAGTGAAATAACAATCTTAAACAAAATATGGACTGGATCGGATAAAAAGCAAGGTCACTCGATCATGGATTTTTATGACCAAATAACCAATCTTCCAGAGGGACGTTATCAATTTATAGATGGAAAGTTTGTTTCATATTAAATTACGTATACAATGAAAGCACTATTTTCTAAAAAGAGTATCATAACGCTGTCGATCTTATTGGTAATTGATATAATTATGATTGGTTGTTGGACGTTGTATAGCCAACCTGATGAAAGTATGACTATCATATTATTATTCATTATTCCTATGGTATTTTTAGCCAATTTAATGATTGCCGGTATATTCTATTTTATCAAAATATATTACACTCCTTTTTTCGTGATTAATGCTTTTTTATCTTCTTTTTTAGTGTACCTTTTTTTTGTACAATATATTGAAATTGATAAACGTATTCGTATGGATAGTTGGAAGTTTTTTATTGGTGGAGTTGAATATACCATATCGTGCGACGACATCAATAAAGATGGTAGTTATTATAGCATACAACATAGTCCTGAACCGGGTTTATCAATTGGTGGTGAGAATGAAAGAGGAATAGTTTTCACTCGAAACGATACTGTATATTTCACTGCCATAGATAGTACAACATATTTCATTTGTAACAATTATTTATATGGATACAAAAATATTGATAAAGTAAAAGTGAAAAAGAAGTATTAGTCAGGGGTTATTGAATTATTAATAGCAATATCATTGTAACATAATTCTCCCATTCCGCTTTCTGATAAATAATAAAAGACAAGAAAAAGATACATTATTAAAGCATTTCACTAATTATCAATCATTTTTTCATACTTTTCTTGATCAAGTAACAATAAATTCTTAACATTGCAAATATTACCATTATCAACTGCTATGAACAAATTGTTAACCATACTCCTCATTACTTTATTATGTAGTTGTTATTCTTATGCTCAATTACCGGGTATTCCGGTACCCGTCCCTAATGCGATGGATACTTATGGAATAAACATTAATCTCCCGTCTTCCCCCGGACCATCTGCTCCCTTTACCCCAAGTAAACAGCAAAACAATATATACGACCCCAATGAACTGATACGCCGGAGACAAAGAGTACAGCAAGAGATAGAGGAAGCAACCGCCATGATGAGAGAAATAGAAGAATGTTACAGTATAGCGAGCTCTCTGACAAAAAATGGCTTTCCATCTCAAGCCAATATCCCCGGCACAGAATATTTCCGTGAGGAGGCAACCGCCATGATGAGAGAAATAGAAGAATGTTACAGCATAGCGAGCTCTCTGACCAAAAACGGCTTCCCATCCCAAGCCGGTATCCCCGGCACAGAATACTTCCGCTCTGCTTATCAAGAAATTAGCGACATGTTGCATGATTCCATTCCTCTAAATCTGGAACGGGCTATTTTTCTGATAGAAAACGCATATATTTCCGTTCTGCTTATCAAGAAATTAGCGACATGTTGCATGACTCCATTACTCTAAATCTGGAACGGGCTATTTTCCTGATAGAAAACGCATTCCTGAACAACCAATTAAACTTTAACGATTTTCAAAAGAGTATCAGTGAAAAAGCAGACTATTGTAAATGGAGAATGAGCGAACTAAAACTCAATCCGCATGACGGACTGGTACAAAATATGGCTATCTTCAGCTTGCTCACCGATACCTTGAATGTCCGGCAACTCGGAAACATTAAAGAAAATATCACCGGAAGCTTATAAACATTATGAACATATGCATAAGCTCTATAAGGAAATCGACAACAGTAACCAATTAAACTTTAACGATTTTCAAAAGAGTATCAGTGAAAAGGCAGACTATTGTAAATGGAGAATGAGAGAACTAAAACTCAATCCACATGACGGACTGGCACAAAATATGGCTATCTTCAGCTTGCTCACCGATACCTTGAATATCCGGCAACCCGGAACAGAAAAGACGGTCACACATTATCCCCTGAAATACAATTTGGACGATTATGACAGCCAAAAGAATTTTACCAGTCATTTTGTAAATACCCTACTGACAACCAATGTAGGGCAATGTCATTCGATGCCTCTTCTTTATTTGATTTTAGCAGAAAGGTTAGGTGCAAAAGCTTACTTGGCTTTGGCTCCTCAACATTCGTTTGTGAAAATACAGGATGATAATGGAGCCTGGTATAATCTGGAGCTTACTTGCCGCTCCATCTTGAGTGACTATCACTATATGAACAGTAGTTATATCAAAAGTGAAGCCATACGCAATAAACTATATATGAACCCACTAAGCAAGAAAGAAACGGTTGCTTCTCTTCTTACCACGCTGGGGCAATATTATCTCATGAAATATGGTTATGATCCGTTTATTTTGGACTGTTTACATACGGCGGAATCCTATTCACCTCATGATATTTATAATAAAATCATGGAAGCCGACTATGAAACCAGATTAACTTTGGAAATAGCCCGTTTGTTGAATGCCCGCCACCCGGAAACATTAAAGAAAATATCACCGGAAGCTTATAAACATTATGAACGTATGCATGAGCTCTATAAGGAAATTGACAACAGCGGCTATGAGGATATGCCTAAAGAAATCTATGCACGTTGGTTACGCCATGTAGAGAAACTTAAAAAAGAAGAAGACGGACATGCCCAACCCACTATAAGAAAAACAGTGAAATAACAATCTTAAACAAAATATGGATATGAAGAAATTTACGGGACTTATCATGTTGGTAATTGCAACCTGTTTGAAAATTAAAACCCCGCCTTTTTTGTAAAAGAAAACAGTAAAATAACAATCTTAAACAAAATATGGATATAAAGAAATTTACGGGATTTATCATACTGGTAATTGCAGCCTGTTTGAAATTACAAGCCCAGCACTCCGAAGGAAATCCATTTGCACGTTTGGGGTATAAAGCCGATGTGTATACTTTCGGAGAGAAAGAAGAATTTCACGATCAAGAAACGATTGTAGAAATCGGGGAGGTACTGTTTAATACGAAGACAAACGAGGTAGTCGGCTTTGTAAACGGTGCAGATTCGTTGATAGAACTAAAACCGGAATTGCAGAGTCCATTTGCACGTTTGGGGTATAAAGCCGATGTGTATACTTTCGGGGAGAAAGAAGAATTTCACGATCTGGAAGAAATTGTAGAAATTGGGGAGGTATTGTTTAATACGAAGACAAACAAGGTAGTCGGCTTTGTAGAGGATGCAGATTCGTTGATAGAACTAAAACCGGAATTACAAAGCATGTCGATTGATCCTTTATGTGAAAAATATTATTCAATCAGTCCTTATGTGTATTGCATGAATAATCCGGTAAGATTTATCGACCCAGATGGAACAGATGTTTGGGAACTGAGATATGATGGGACAGTAGAATGGATTGAAGAAAGTGAAAAACATACAATGTACGCACTTAATCAAGATGGTGAAAGAACGGGTGCTTCAATCAGTATCTCTGATAGAACTATTTTTGACCAACTTGCTGAAGGAAGAAACAGGAGTGATTATGATGGCAGCTATGCCATTACAAATTCTCATGAAGTTGGTGATGTCTACATATTTGCTGCCAATAACACAAAAGTGGAATGGGGATTATCAGGTTATCAAGGGAAAAACGGAAGACAATATGTACTCCATACCCAAAATATTAATAACACTGTGCTGCCAAGAGACAATAGTGAAGAAGGACTAACAATCGCCAATCAATATTTTGATATGCATAGCCATCCTGATCATGACGGTACAGAAGGAGGATCAGGCTATATCATAGGAGGAGGAGACAAGAAATTTGTCACAAACAACTATCAAAAGGCCAAAGAACAAGGGACAACACCACCGACTTACTATGTTTACCATAGACAATCTAAAATTATATATCAGTATACTCCTTGGAAATCTAACATTTATATAAAAAAAGTAACCAATAATACAGGATTACGCTTCATAGTACCTAAAAAATAAAATATGAGAACAATACTATCAACAGCCATAATTATATTGATTAGTTTAAGTTGCACTAATAGCACAAAAACAGAACCAATAGTTCAAACTCGCAATTCATCACTTTATGATACATTAAAACATGAAAATATTGTTTTTAGTACACCAATGATATTAGCAATCGACACCTTTAGACAATACATACAAAGTTTAGACAATATTCTCCCCATTGAAAAGAAAGTCCTCTGTTGTTATTTTTATTCAAAAGAAGGAAAAGAGTATGTAGCAATGCAAGCTGATTTATTTTACCCGAAAGAAAACATTAAAGGATACACCTATATTGGAGAATATGCCTTTGTATATTATGGCGAAGAAAATATTGGAAACAAATATATTGACAAAAGCAAATTATTATCTTATCACGATAGTTTGCCCGGATTTTATAGTTATGATGATCAGTCCGCAACCATTTATGATCCTTATGGGATAGTTTTTCAAATTCGAGATTCCATCAATTTTATTGTAATCAGAAAAGGAATGTTATAAATATCAATATCCCCAATAATAGACACGAATAATTAGCCATTCCTCCAAAATCATTTCTCCATAATTATCAAATAGAATGCATAAGAAAGAAGTATAGGATATAAGCAATGGAAACAAAAAAATCGCTAACCCCAATCTATGAATTAGAATTGTCAGATGGCATTTCTTTGAAAATTCATGTAAAGAAAGCAAAAAAAGGTATACTAAGTATTATTTTATTTTTTGCACTTTCAATCTTTTTTATTCCAATAATAGTCTGTATATATTTAGCTACAACCAGTGAAGGTATTCCTTTTGGTTTCATTATCACTTGTACAGTAGGTTTTCTTTCTTCAGGTTATTTATTGAAATTATATTTATGGAATAAATATGGGACAGAAGTCTTTATTATAAAAAAGAAAAATTTAGTACTATATTATGATTACAAACTATTCAAAGATAACTATAAAAAGATTCCTTTTGAGTCAATTCAAGTTTATTTTGAAGACAACGGTATATTGATGAATGCACCTCAGGGAGTTAATGTTCCTAAGGGGAATACGAATGTAAACAATGTGATTTGCTTTGATTTAGATGGTAAAGAAGTAAAATCTGAAGGTGAAATACCTCTTGAAGTAATTATAAAAATCAGCAAACATTTGCATCAAAATCGCTAATAAGTAGTTCATATATAGTATAATATCAGGAAAGTGCTTATAGAAAATGATATAGTTTTATCTCTCCTAAAGATAAACATGAAAGCATTAATTATTTCAGTAAAGATACTGGTTCCAAAGTTAATTTCAGATGTATCAAAACTAAAGAAAAGAAATATAGGATGAAAAGACTGATAAAAGCAATCGGGTTATTGTACGCATTATTAATCGTAACTGCATACCCTGTATATTCCCAGGCCGCCTACTTCAAAGAGCAATTAACACTTGCCAACATGCTTTCCGGCAAAGATTCTTTGAATCTTCAAAAAGCTGTTTATGCTGTCGAAAACGCTTATTACAACGATAACTTGAACGAAGAGGTTTTCAATCATCAGATAGAATGGTATGCTAATTTCTGCCGAGGAATTATGCAATCCGGCGACATCCGATACGAAGGACAGGGAGACGAACAAGCTGCCAAAGCACAATGTGCTGTTTTCGTATTCATGACGGATTCTATTCCTATGCAAATAGGAGATACAGTGGTAGCACATCTGCCTTTCGAATACAACTTCGATGATTATGCCGGACGTCAAAATTGGAGCAGCATGTTCGTATCGTATATGATGGAAACAAGAAAGGGAAATTGTCATTCCATGCCACTACTATACAAATTAATCATGGATAAGCTCGGTGAAAAGTGCTGGCTTTCATTGGCACCGAATCATATGTACATAAAAGCATGGAACAAACGTGCCGGATGGTACAATATAGAATTAACCTGTGCGGATTTTCCAACCGACGCTTGGCTGACAGCATCCGGATACATACACCTGGATGCAATAAGAAACGGCATATACATGGATACACTTTCCGTACAGCAATCAGTGGCACTATGCTTGACTGATCTGGCGCAAGGATACATGCATAAATATGGAACCGAAGACGGGCATTTCATTGTACAATGTTGTGACACTGCCTTGAAATATTATCCGGATTACATCAATGCGCTATTGCTAAAAGCACAAATCATTGCAGAGCAATATAAACGAAGCCCTTCGGTTACTTCCCAAAAACACATGAATGAATTATATGCCAAAATCCATCGTCTGGGATACCGGAAAATGCCGACCGATATGTATCTGAACTGGCTATATTCATTAAATGAATACAGTAACGAATACCGGATAAAGAAAATAATCAGCTATTCAAAGTAACGCTTAGCAGAGAAATACAAAAGGAGCGTATCAACAGTAATCCTTCTGACACACTCCTTAAAAAGAATTGAGAACATTTTTACTCTATCCCACAATATATTTTGCTTTCTTTCCGCAACAACGGTAGATCACCCAAACGATAAGCCATGATACGGCAAAAGCAATCACTGCCGCTACCGGAATCTGAACCGGGACGGGTACACCGAGGGCACGTACCAACTCTACGCTCGGCCCTGTCAGGAAGTAATGCACCATATAGACGCCAAAACCGCAAAGGGTAAGATTAGCCAAAGCTTTCTGTACTTTCTCCGAACGGATTTGTACTTTCTTCGCCAGCATAAACACGGGAATCGTCATCATCACCACGTTGATGGAGCAATAAGTGAAAAAGAGTTCATACATTTCGTCCGTATATTCCGGCAGTGAAGAAATATAACGGAAACCGAAGAAAGTAATCGCATAACCGACAACAAACATCGGAATACCGATAGCCAAAGTTTTACTCAAAGACCAATCTAATTTTCTCAAATAATGCCCCAACAGCAGATACCCATTGAAACCGGCAAAAGCATAGAACATGCCAAACGCATTCCAGGAACATGTGCCCCACAGATACGAAGCAACAAACTGGTGATAATAAGGCAATAATAAGGTGACTCCCCAAGCTGCAAGAAACCAGAGCTTGGCACGATCGGACGCTTTTTCTACCCAAGCCGAGAAGATCGGCAGATAAAGATAAAGCCCTATCAGCAAGTAGATGTACCACATGTGTACGGCTATCGGAGAAAAATTCAGAGGAATCTGCGATATATACTCCAAAGCCACAGAGAAGGACTGACGCATCACTTCTTCACCGGCATAAGGGAAAAAATTAAGTATAACCTGCGGTTCAAAGCCCAATACTCCCGTTATCCACGGAAAAAGATTGTAAAGCACGGACCAGATGAGGAACGGAAAAAATACACGTGGAATACGTTTCTTATAAAACACGGAGGCATCGCCGCGTACGGGCAAGAGTAAAGCTCCCGTAATCATTACAAACAGTGGAACGCAAGGACGCAGGACTGCTCCGTAAACCGCTCCCCAGAATTTTATTTCATCAATATTGGAGGCTGTGCCTGGATAGAAATTGAACGGATCGGTGCAATGGCAACAGACCACGGTAAACATGGCTATCAGTCGCACGACATCCAGCCAGACAATGTGATTTTTTTGTTGTAGCTCAATCGGTGCTTGTTTCATGATATGTATTAGTGTTTTTATTACAAAAAAGGGCATCTGTACTTAATAAGAAGATACAGATGCCCGGAATTATTTCAGTCGTTACAGGTCGTACAACGACGCAATATGAATATTATTTGCCATCACAACTACCACCTGCACAACGCGGCTTAATCTGTTTGAAGAAGTCATTGCCTTTGTCATCTACCAGGATAAATGCCGGGAAATCCTCCACTTCGATCTTCCAGATAGCTTCCATACCTAATTCGGGATACTCCACGCATTCGATGCTCTTAATGTTATTCTGAGCGAGGATAGCAGCCGGACCACCGATAGAACCGAGGTAGAAACCACCGTATTTCTTGCAAGCATCGGTCACCTGCTGGCTACGGTTACCTTTAGCAAGCATAATCATACTTCCACCGTGACTTTGGAACAGGTCTACATACGGGTCCATACGTCCGGCAGTAGTCGGGCCCATAGAACCGCAAGCCATACCGGCAGGAGTCTTTGCCGGACCGGCATAATAAATAGGATGGTCTTTGATATATTGAGGCAGATCTTCACCACGATCCAAACGTTCTTTCAATTTGGCATGAGCGATGTCACGTCCTACGATGATCGTACCGTTCAGCGACAAACGGGTAGCCACCGGGTACTTAGTCAACTCTTTCAGAATCTCCGGCATCGGACGGTTCAAATCGATCTTCACTACGTTGCCTTCACCGGCATTGCGAAGTTCTTCAGGAATCAAACTGCCCGGATTTTCATCGAGTTTCTCAATCCAGATACCATCCTTGTTGATTTTACATTTGATGTTACGGTCGGCAGAGCAAGAAACTCCCAAACCGACGGGACATGATGCACCGTGACGGGGCAGGCGGATGATACGTACGTCGTGTGCCAGATACTTACCGCCGAACTGTGCACCGAGGCCGATCTTATGAGCTTCCTCGAGTACCTGTTTTTCAAGTTCGATATCACGGAAAGCACGTCCGTACTCATTACCTGTAGTAGGCAATTCATCATAATAATGAGTAGAAGCCAATTTCACAGTCAGCAGGTTTTTCTCGGCAGAAGTACCACCGATTACGAATGCGATGTGATAAGGAGGACAGGCTGCCGTACCAAGGGTTTTCATCTTTTCGACTAAGAACGGAACCAGCGTAGCAGGGTTCAAGATAGCCTTTGTTTCCTGATACAGATAAGTTTTATTGGCAGATCCACCACCTTTTGTTACGCAAAGGAATTTGTATTCCATACCCTCCGTTGCTTCGATATCAATCTGGGCAGGCAGGTTACACTTGGTATTCACTTCATCGTACATATTCAAAGGAGCATTCTGCGAATAACGCAGATTCTCTTCCGTATAAGTTTTGTAAACGCCCAGCGAAAGGGCTTCTTCGTCGGAATATCCGGTCCATACCTGCTGTCCTTTTTCACCATGAATGATGGCCGTACCGGTGTCCTGGCAGAAAGGAAGTACACCTTTGGATGCCACTTCCGCATTGCGCAGAAAAGTAAGTGCCACATATTTGTCATTCTCGCTTGCTTCGGGATCACTCAGGATCTTCGCTACCTGTTCGTTATGCGAACGGCGAAGCATGAACGACACATCACGGAATGCAGCATTTGCCATAGCTGTCAGACCTTCTTTCGCCACTTTCAGAATCGGATTTCCTTCAAACTCGCTTACCGATACATAGTCTTTCGTAAGCAGATAATACTCAGTCTTATCTTCGCCATGCTCGAACATGGGCTGATACTTAAACGGAGGTGTTGCCATATTTTTACTTTTTATTACGTAATGTTAGTTAGTGTGGCAAAGGTAACAATAGTTTTTCGAAGTACAGAAAATGGAGGGCTAAAAAAGATAAACAGAAGATTATAGACATATTAGGACAAAAAAAGAGCGAAAAAAAGAAAAGGCTGAGCAATTACTGAAATCTTGCCAAAAACAGTCCGGTTGATTTTTATGAACAGTTTAAATATCAATATCATATAAATTAAATAATCGTTCCTTGATCTCATTCTTTTTCTGTTCTACATCTTGGCAACTATTCCGATTAACGATAAGATAAGAACTAACTTCCGGAAACTCATAGTCCTGAAAGATAGAATCACCAAACAAATGTTCAGCAACGTATTTATATAACCTAAAGCGTTGATTATTTGCTTTACTTTCAATTTTATCCGACTTCTTATCTATGGTCTGCGCACCATTGATAACAAACGAAGCAAATGGATGGTCAGACAGTATCAAAGGGACAACACTTGCACAAGTCAGAAAGATACGTAATGTTTGTGAATAGTTATATGCTTGAATAAGACGATTGTATTTGTTATCTAATTTACCATCACGTGCTGCATAGAACTTAATAGCAAATAAATCGCCAATAGCTTCCACCCGTATGATATACTTTAAACTTTGATATTTTACTGTTCTTTCCGTACGGAACTTATAAATATATGAAAAATCAAAAGCGTCACCATTGCTTGTCGGAGACGCTTTTTGGATAAAGTGAATATCGTATGGTTCTATACTGCTAACATCAGGGAACGAGTTTAACTCTTGTAGAGCGGCATGTTTTTACTACTGGTATACCATCCCCTACAACAGTTCTTAAAGGCACAGGCCTATACCCGGACAAAGATTCCCATCCGAGACGCTCTCCTTTACTCTTCTTCTGGCCTTTAGTTTGGACAGAATTTTCTTTTCTTACATTAAATTGGTTTCCCATGTTGATCTTTGTTGTAATAACATTGTGCAAATATAGTGATTTTATTAAACTTATTACAGAACAGCCATTACATTTTGTATATAATTCACGATTTATACATTTCATCATGCTAAAAGTATACCCTCATATTTTTCCTTTCAGCAACAACCTTATTCCGTTTCAACGGTCAGTAGCGCTTTCTTCAATCCTTTTCCGGTTGCTTCCAGAACGATCTTCCCGGCTTTATCCGAAGATTGCACAATGGCTGTCATCATGCCGTTAAACACGTGCATCTGTGGCAAATGAAACTGTTCCAAGCTGGCCGGATTACCATTAGCACCGGCACGATAACTCCCTTCTCCTTTCACCCTGAATTGAATCAAAGTCTGTGCGTCGGGACAAAGATTCCCATCTTTGTCAACCACTTTGACCGTCACAAACGCCAAATCTTTCCCATCTGCCCGAAGCCGGTTTCTATCGGCAACCAATTCAATGTGATGAGGCTTTCCGGCAGTATGCATTTCTGTTTCGGCAACCGCTTTCCCGGTTTTATCGTAGGCAACGACTTTCACCGTTCCCGGCTCATAGCGTGTATCCATCCACATCAAACGGTAACGTTGCTGACGTTTAAACTCGAATATAGAAGTAGAATCGGCACTGTTATGTACCGTAACGCTAAGGTCTTTCGTACGCCTTCCCTGACTCTTCCCATTAATGAAGAGTTCGGCTGACGGATAGTTGGTATACACGAACACCGGAGTGACCTCTCCTTCGCGTCCTTCCCAATTCCAATGGGGCAAAACATGCAAAGTCTCTTGCTCCTTGTTCCAATGGCTGCGATAGAGAAAATACCGGTCTTTAGGCAATCCTGCCAGATCGACTACACCAAACAGAGAAGAATGGCTGGGCCAATCGGTATAGTATGGAGTCGGTTCTCCCAAATAATCGAATCCGGTCCATACGAATTCGCCGATGCAATAAGGTAAATCCTCGTGCTGGATAAAATCATCTTCCGGCAAATTAGACCATGCACAAGATTCTACGTCATAGGAAGAAGACTGATGATCATCGTATTTCTTCATCCACTGACGAGTTACGGGAAATTTGTATACTCCACGGGAACTGACGGTAGAAGCTGTCTCACTTCCTAAAATGATCTGTTGCGGCAATTTATCGTAAGCAAGCTGATATTTGTGAGGGCGATAATTGAATCCGGGAATATCCAACGTAGCAGCCATATTATTCTTTATAACGGCATCCACGCCATCCATCCCCATTGTAACCGGACGCGTAGGGTCTTCCCGATGACAGATATCCCGCAGGAAACGGGTAATCTTTGCTCCCAATTCTCCGGCTCCCCACTGTTCGCTCACTTCATTCCCGATGCACCACATGACGATACTTGGATGATTGCGATACTGATGCAACAGGTTTACCAGATCCTTTTCCGCCCATTCGTCAAACACTTTATGATAACCGTTCATGCATTTTTCTTTTTTCCATTCATCAAACGATTCGGCCATAACCATCATTCCCATTTCATCACAAGCCTTTATCAGTTCCGGAGCCGGCATGTTATGTGAAGTACGAATGGCATTGCACCCCATATCCTTCAAAATACGAATCTGTCGGCGGATAGCCGCATCATTGACAGCAGCACCTAACGGGCCTAAATCATGATGCATACAAGCACCCTTGAAATAAGTCTTCTTTCCATTCAAGAAAAAACCTTTATCGGGGATGAACTCAAGCGAGCGGATACCAAAGGGGGTGGTATGCTCGTCAATCAACTCCTGCCCGTCATAGACTCTCGAAACAGCAGTATACAGGACAGGAGTTTCAGGCGACCATAATTCCGGTGAACGTACCACAAAACTCTGCTCGAACACATTCCCGTCGCCATAAGCCAGTACCTTGTCACCACTCGCAACCACTTTACCCCACTGATCTTTCAGTTCTGTCACAATCCGATAACCGCTTGCTTCGGGTTGTCCCGTTTCCAAAGCCGTATTCAAATGAACTTTAGCATATTCACTTTTCACAACCGGAGTAGTGAGGTAAGTCCCCCAAACCGGTATATGCACCGGCTTATTCACCCGTAAATGCACATTACGATACAAACCCGCTCCCGGATACCAACGGGAAGACTCGGTCTCATTCTCCAGCCGGACAGCTAACAGGTTACTCTCTCCCGGCTTCATATAAGGAGTGGCATCCAGATAGAAAGAGTTATACCCATAAGGCCAATAGCCAATCTCATGCCCGTTCAGGTAAACTTTAGCATGACTCATCGCTCCATCGAATATCAATGTAGCTTTATCGGAGGAAGTAAACGCAGGTGCTTCAAACCGGAGACGATACCACCCAACTCCGACAAAAGGCAATCCGCCCGTACGTCCGGCATGTTCCAATGCCGCCTTTTGCCCATCCTGCACAATGGCTACTTTTTGCTGATCATTATGAATGCTGAAAGGGCCGTAAATAGCCCAGTCGTGAGGTATTGTCACCGATTGCCAACGGGCATCGTCATACCCGGGTTTCATAAAGTCTGTCCCGTCTTCACGGGTAAATTTCCATCCTTTTTCAAACAGGTACTCCGTACGTACCTGCGCCTTCGTACACAAAGTACACAACACTAAAAATAACAGTACACTCAAATTCTTCATCATACAATTCTATTCCTTACAATAATTATAAACTTTCAGATTCTCAACGCGACTCTTAAAATCACCGGCTTTTTGCAACGGAAAAACAAGTGTGCGGAAATACGGCATGGAATCTTTTCCGCAGTTATAATAAAGTTTCCGGGTATTCAACCGGTCAATCAGCTTTCCATCCACTTTAAGTGTTGTCGAATGAGGCGTACCTTCTATCTGTACATTCACTTTCTCACCTTCACGCACTTTGTATCTAAAGGTATCCAAATAGCCGTCACGTGCAAACCCAACCAACCCTTTCACTGGGTCGGCCAGATAAAAGACAGCTTCCGGAGAACGGAAAAGTATGGTGCCCGGAGTCTCTTCCCTGCCGGCCAAATCAAAGTTCACCATATAATCATACCCGATTTCAGTTAAACCATTTTCACTTCCTGCCGGAACATCCGATTTCTGATAAACTAAAGTCCCCGGCTTCCCGGCTCTACCCAACCGATTCACTCCCGGTGCCTCACTTAATGCGGCACGAGCCTCATCAAACACAGCATAAGGCAACGTCGGATTCTTACCCGTCCACATCTTCACTGCCAATGTCTGTAAGGCAGGAAAAGCCCGGTAATGAATATCTTTCACCGTAATACCATTACCCACATGATCATTCCATAGAGCAAACATTCCTCCGAGAATGGACGGATGCTTTTCTTCAAATACACTTTTTCCGATAACGGCAGGAGTCCACTCATTATACAACTTTTCTTCTTCCAGATAATCGTGATAGTAGGATGCTCCCGGCACAATATATACCGACTGGTCATTCATACTAATCAATTGATATCCTTCCGAAATCATCTCTTGAGGATCGGCAAAACCGGGATTCCATAAATTCATAATTACATTTTCCGACTTCACGGGAGTAGTCCCCTTGGCATGGGTCAATGCTCCCCATACGCAAGCCTGTTTCCCATATCCTTCTACCAGATCGATATAGTGATCCGTAAACTCACGAAACTTCTCCACCAATTCCTGCGTTTCATTCGAGTATTCATCCGTACCGATGTGTACGCGCTTTCCGCAGAATACCGGTTCATCACCTTCCAGATACTCTTTAAAAAGAGCATCGATAAAGGGATATGTTTCGGGAGCAAACAAATCCAGATGATCCATACCATATTTTTTACTGCCTATCCTTGGGTTATACTGCGTGAAAGCCAACGAATGAGCCGGAACATCGATTTCCGGGATAATCTCCACCCCTAACTCCATCGCCTGTTTCTGCAAATCAATAAACTCCTTTTTAGTATAAAACCCATCATAGGCAGCCAATCCCGGATACGTTTCCGACTCCAGACGGAATGCCGAATAAGTCTTACTCCAATCATGCTCGAAATACTGCTTGAAACCATTGTCATTCAAATGAATCTGTAATGTATTCATCTTATAGTAGGACATGATCTTTACCAAATCCTGCAAATAAGATATCGGGATAAACTTCCGACCGCAATCGAGCATAAAGCCACGTAAGGAATAATCGGGATAGTCACGAATTTCTCCTTTGGGCAAACAACCGTTTTCATTTTGTTCAGCCATTTGCAACAAGGTACGGGTTCCCCAGTACACACCTTCTGTCTGGGAAGCCGACAAAAATATTTTATCGGATATTTTAATGGAATATCCCTCTCTGCCCAGATGCTTATCCGGCTTCAATGCCAATACGATATCACCGTTTTTTGCCTTGCCGGATACAACCTCCGGCTTCCGCTGAAACAACCTGAAACAATCATCGGCCATCAGTTCGGCTATACGGAGTAACTCCGGCTGCTTCGCGTCATACACAATTCTTGTTCCGCTGCCTAAGGTCATGCTTCCCTGGGCGGGCTTCCACTCTTTCAGTTCCGGAACCACAAATGGTTTTCCGGAAAAAGAAGCCATCAGCTTGGCGCTCATCACCAAACACAATAGCAACAGACTCCATTTTCTACAAATCATACTTTCCATTTTTTAAGGGGCTATCAAATACAAACGACTATAATTATTCGGTCAGAATACCGATCCCTCCTACGGTAACCAATTGTTTTCCATTGATTTCTGTCAGTGGCTCCAATTTCAAATAACGTGCAGATTGTTTCTGCCAACGTACAAACCGAGGCAAAGGATTGTGCATGATATTACTAAATTCTCCACTTACATCACATTTCGTCCATTGTTTGCCATCCCATGTTAGTAGTTGTTGTATAGTCAATCTTCTTATCATAACTTATATTCTCATAAAAGAAACGGTGGACAATATACGATTATTTTATCATTATTGCCCACCACCTCCAAGATTTATTTATAAAAACCTATCAAAAAAATCCACCTTATGGCTTCACTCTATCATCTCTATCTATCCTCATTTACTATATCCCGGATTCTGGTCATTAATAGAAATCATATCATTGGTGGTCAATTCCATTTGTGGAATAGGAATCAACTGATTACGTACCAGATAACTATTCCAATCCTCTTCTCCATCACTCGGATACCAATACTCTCTCCACGGAGCAGCATACCCATTTTCAAGGCCATAATGATAACAAGCAGAAGTTATATGGTGATTATTATTACGTTCAAGCAGTTTCTTGCGCCATTCAATACCTCTCCTTCTTGTGTCCGTAAACCCGTCAAACTCTGCTGCCAATTCGAAAAGACGTTCATGGAAAATATATTCCCTCACTGCCTCTTTCGACAAGCCGGCCGATAAATCTTTCGGATAAGTGGATGCCGGTTTCACCGAAGCACGTGCACGCGACAAAACCCTGTTTACCAAAGACACAGCAGTACCAGTATTCCCCAACTCATTCTCAACATCTGCCATCAGTAAAAGGAAATCAGCAAAACGATATACATATAGATTGTTATTAGCATAACGTCCGGAACAATCGTTAGTCATATACTTCCCAAAATAAGGCCAGTCATTGATGTTCCAATCAGACGGTCCTTTCGTCTTGCAATACGCTTCCTGTAACAAAGAATCCAGTTCTTCCACTTTCGGATTCGTCGGATCCTCATATCCGCCATTGATATAATCGATAGAATCTACCAATTCTCTGTGAGTTGTTACTACCGGCACCTTTATAGGAGGTCTTCCCGGCCTGACAATCGAATCTACCCAAACCGTATCATTAAAAGATTTCATCACATACGGATAAGCAGCCTGCCACTCGTCCGACGGCATTTTATTAACATACTTCACCCATTTAGAAATGAAAGTGACTTTCAAGCGTGGATCATCCTGATAAGTGCCATGCGCCCAGTCATAAAAAGATTTATTAGGTTGCGAACGTCCCCAAGTTTCCCCCTGAGAAGAGTTCTGAGGAGAAAATGTCCAATGTAGTGAATTGTATCCTACATTCTCTGTCGTATTTTTAGTAGCATCGATTACGAAGACAAATTCTTTAGAAAAGCTGAGACGTGTACCATTATATAAAGTATTAAAATCCGGTTCAAGGTCAAAATCACTTTTATCCAACACCAAGTCACCATATTCCTTCGCCTTCTTAAAATAAACAGTACTGGCCTGCATTTCCGGCCATGTTTGTTTCAGAATACCCGTAGCCCAATAGTCACCGTTTTCAGCAGCCCAGGCATTACATCCCATTACCCAATAAAGTTTTGCCAGATAAGCATATGCCGAGTATTTATTAGGAGCAGTAGGCTTATTACTTGCCAAAGAAGAAGTTTCATCCAAATCAACAGCAGCCTCTGTCCAATCCTTTATAATTTGGTCGATTGTCTGTTGCCGGGTAGCACGTGATATCGCCAAACTTTCCCGATCAGACGGTTCTAACCGTAAAGGTACTCCTCCATAAAAAGAATAAAGAACATAGTAACATACTCCCCGCATAAACTTAGCCTGGGCCACCATATTGGCTTTCGTACTCCAATCAGCACTTTCACTGTCTTCACATGCCTTTATAAAAATATTACAGTTCGCAATAGCCTGATAAAGCGCACCCCATACAAGATTATTAAATTCATTTTCAGTAGGAATAGCTCCTGCAGTATACTGGCAACGGTTATCGGAGGTATTATAAGAAGTCCAGCACAAGCCGGAAGCCTCGGTATTAATCTCAGGAAGCAATTGTGCAAAGGATCCTTGTACAGCCATCAGACCATAAATTCCGGTCAGAGCCATTTGTGCTGACTGTTCGTCACTGTATACCACTTTAGAATTTGTAGTATACTTCGGATCCTCGTCCAAACAAGACCCGAAAACAGCCAACATTAAAAACAGATAAATTATATTGATTCTTTTCATAATCAAACCAGAATATTAGAATGAAACATTAAGTCCAAAAATAAACGAACGGGTATGAGGCATAGAACTCGTATCGATACCCGGACGCGTTCCGTCAAAAGCGAAGCTGTTTACTTCAGGATCATAACCGGAGTAATTGGTTATTATAAACGCATTTTTCACTGATGCATAAATCCCAATGCTATTAAACCCAATCTTTGAAACCAGATTTTTCGGCAGATTGTATCCCAATGTAATGTCCGAACAACGCAGATAACTTCCATCCTCCACATATCTGTCCATTATGACCTTAGGAGTGACCGCACTTGGTGAAGGCATTTCATTTCCATGATATTCCCCTATCCACGGATTATCGTTTCTCCACATTTTTTCAAAAGAGCTTTTATAAATCATACTGGTGGAGTTAGACGGCAAGATAGAATAACGTGCATTCGTATTTAAAATATCATTCCCCTGTACACCGGTAAATGCCATAGAAAGTGATAAGTCTTTCCATCTGAAATCAGTCTGGAATCCATAAGTAAAGTCCGGATTCGGATCTCCCAGAATGACCCGATCTTTTTCATTAATAGCGCCGTCACCGTTCTGATCTACAAACTTCAAGTTACCGGCCTTTACCGTTCCTATAGATTTTGTCGCATCTATCTGTTTTATATAAGGATCATTCTCCTGAATAATTCCATCCGTCTGATAGCCATAAAACAAACCGGGAGCTTTTCCGGCAATAAATATATTCGCTTCACCGAAGTGATCACCCAAACTGTTTCCCATATAGGCCTTCCAATTTTGTCCGGTTCCCCATTCTTCCTCCGGTAATCCGAAATCCAGAATTTCAGGCCGATTGAAAGCTATATTACCGGAAAGCGACCAAGTAAAGTCCTTCGTACGAATAATATCTCCATGCAACGAAACCTCCAAACCGTTGTTACGCAAACTTCCCTGATTGATTGTCATTGATTTATAACCTGTTGAAGGTGGCAAGTCACGCTGTATCAGCAAATCTTTCGTCTTTTTGGAATATAAATCAACAGTACCTCCGATACGATCCTGAAAAAAGGAAAAGTCAACTCCGACATTATAAGAAACAGTTCGTTCCCATTTCAGTCCATCATTTTCCATTTTGTCTACTACAAGTCCTATCAATTTATCACCACTACCGGTTGCTCCTTGTGCCGGTTTTTCCGCCCCCTGCGGCGTATTTGTAAATTGCGTACCATAGCTTGAGAATGTGCTGTACGGGTCAATAGATTGAGAACCCGTTTCACCGTAACCGGCACGTAACTTTAATTGATTAATCCATGAATGGTCTTTTATGAACTCTTCCTGTTCCAGACGCCATGCAACTGTTGCGGCAGGGAAGTATGCCCATTGGTTACCTTTTTTAAACTTACTGGAACCATCACCACGAATAGATGCCGTCAGTAAATAGCGCCCTTGCAAAAAGCTCAAATTGGCACGTGCCAGAAAAGACAACAGTTGATAATCCCGTTGAGCCGGTTGTTTATATTCCACATTGCCGGCCATATGCATGCCATTTGAACGGAAACTATAATTATTAAAATCATTTCCGACAGTCAGTGTATTTAGCGAACGGTAGGTATCATACGTAATACCGGCCGTAGCATTAATATCTACAATGCCCTTTACCTCGTGATTAAACTGGAACACGTTCTCTACCGAATAGTTGCTACGGTTAAAATCCGACTGAGTAATATAACCGTTCTGTGCAGAACCGGTATAAAGCGTAATGTTGAACCAACGATCACGGTCTTGAATAGAGATATTACCACCGGCACGTAGGTTATAAGATAAAAACTTGAATATTTTCCAATTCAAATCCAATGATCCACGGAACGTTTTCTCAATAGTAGTGTCGTCATAGTCTTCCACCCATGTCCAAACCGTGGCCCGGTCGGCAAGATTCGGAGTCGTCAGTTCCATTTCTTCCTGTGATTTAACATAAGGCGCACTCGACAGAGCCACATTCGAGATAGAACCTGTAGCACCACCAGTCGTATTACCACCGGACATCATATCATTCTGTTTGATAGACCCATTCACAGAAATTGCCATTGTGATATTCTTGGCAAGCGTAGAATTCAAATTCAAGCGAAAGTCACCTTGTTTCAGGCCAGTGCCTTCCACTAATCCTTCAATATCCTTATAAGAAGCCGAAGCAAAATAAGTTGTTTTCTCAGAACCACCATTTAGTGTAACTGAATAATTCTGTGAGAAAGCAGTACTATATATCTCTTTCTGCCAATCTATCGGATTCAACAGCGTCCACTTCTCTTTCAACTTAGAGTTTTCACCATTTTTCCTGTACACACCGCCATCTTGTAAAAAGAACTGGAAAGCATCGTTCCATTCATTTTCGCCTGTTTCCTTATTTATCTTCCATAAGTTCCAATCCCCGTTGTCATCCTTTTTATAACCTCCACCATATACCAAACGATATTGAGCATATTCCTCAAGACTCATCAAATCCAGCAAATTGGCAGCATTAGCAACCGTAAAGTTAGCCGATACTCCCACAGTCGTCTTTCCCGACTTACCTTTCTTGGTAGTAATCAAGATAACCCCGTTCGCACCACGAGAACCATAAATTGCAGTAGCCGAAGCGTCTTTCAACACTTCGATACTTTCAATATCGGCCGGATTCAAAGAGCTCAATGCATTGGTTGCAATGGTAAAAGTACCGTCATTACCGGAATTTGCAAATTCCCCAGTAGAAGCTTGGGGAATATTATCGATAACATACAAAGGCTGGTTATCTCCACGTAATGAATTGGCACCACGAATCGTTACCGACGAAGCAGCACCCGGAGCATCGATAGAAGCTCCGATCGAAAGCCCGGCAATCTTACCTTGCAACATGTTATCGATAGAAGCTATTTTACCAACTTCCTTTTCATCGGGACGATAGGAAGAAACGGCACCCGTCAAGTCACTTTTCTTCATAGTACCATAGCCTACCACTACCACCTCATCCAACATCTCACTGTCATCTTTCAGAACAACGTCAATAGTGCGTTGCTTACCCACGGTTATTTCCTGCGTAGACATACCGATGAAACTATAAACCAGTACCGATTTTTCGGATGGAACAGATATGCTGTAGTTACCATCCACATCAGTGATAGTGCCATTTGTAGAACCTTTCAGTAGTACATTGGCTCCCGGCATTCCAAAGCCGTCTTCTGCTTTCACTGTTCCTTTCACCATTATCTGTGAAAAAGCCAAAGCAGGAAGAAATAACAAACAAAACAACGCTAAGATGCGTCCCTGTGTTTTTCTTTCCATAATATTAAGATTTAATTAATATGTATTTTTTGTGTGTAATTTCCATTATGGGTACGTACTTGTATCAAATAAGTCCCCTTTGTCAAAGATAACGGAATTACATTTGTAACGGCATTCAGACACTCTTGCATTACAACCTTACCATCTATTGTACAAATCTCACAGAAAGCATTTCCTGCATCCTCTTCTACGGAAAGAGTTAAAGTTATCTGATTACCGGATGGACTGAGATAAAATGAAAATGTTTCAGTTTGACCTTTCTTTTCCATATTCTGTATTCCTACCGGTCCCAAATCCACATTCGTAATCAATGTATCCACATTGGATGCAAGTACATCATTTTGTGCACGTATCAAACTCTTATAATCACTGACAGGTTGATCATTCCCCATATCAAAGTACATTGTTCCACGACAATCTTTTTCTATAATAAACTCTTGCTTACGTTTCGTTTGATTCACCCCATTATAATACTTGACAATACCATCACAATCCCATGAATTCAAAGCCGGATCAAAATTACTATCATTCATTCCGTATTTTTCAAACAGATCTTTATAGCCTTCCTCGCCATTATTAACGAGCAATACTCCATAAGACATCAAAATCTTATCTTTAGGAAATCCGTAATTTATAAACCAATTGTAGGCTTCCGGATAATACTCCCAATAATAAGTCTCTTTATTAGGTCCATAGAGTTGGAAGGTAAAGAAATCAACATCATTTATCATTGCTTTATCAAATCCACCATAAGACACTTTATGCAATGAACAAGAAAATGTTTTTGTATCTCTATGACCTGCCATGACTTCGTCAATCAGACGTTTTACGACGTGGTTATAGATAGTCCAATCAGACGAACTGTACATCCATTCCAAATCAACATCCAAACCATCACAATATGTCAATAGCTTTTTTGCATCATTAATCATATTATCCAGATATTCCTCTTTATTCAAAACACCCCATTTCCATTTTTCTCCATCCGGATAAATAATACCCATACGAATTTTCATACCACGATGTCCGGCATAATAATTACGGATAAATTCGATCATACCAATATAGCTCTGAGAATCCTTACCTATATTTTCAGGGTCATCCCCTTTCCAATAGGCATTTAAGAAAATATTATTCCAACTTCCGATATTCCATTGATAACCGTTTTCAGCATCATTCTTCGCCGATCCGGAACGGTCACTTCCCCAAACCATAACCTCATCCAGTTTTCCATCCAGATTATCTCCTAACGTTATTGTGCTATTTGCAAATACCGGTACCACTTTTATTGTCATATCTTTACCACTAAGTTCTACGGTTTTACTGGAAATCTTATCATGTATTACATAATCAACACTTATAAAAATCGGGTTGAATCTACGACCTGTTATTTCTCCTTCGGATGGTTTAAAACAAACACTCAAATAATGCCATTTTCCAACTTCCACTTGATTCTTCAGAGTAGCTATAGTTCCGCAAAAATCAACAACAATCTCTTTATTAGTCTCTTGTCCCAATTTAATAATCATACAATTATCTTCGTCCTGATAATTAGAAAATATTCCAGCACCTTCTACCCATTTATCAATATAAATCCAACCCGAGACAGTGGCAACGTTAGGAGTACCACAACCAAATCGTTCAGTTGGATCAAAAGGTGCACGACCATCTTCTGCTACCATCTTAGACCCTATTCCATGAAAATCCATCACTCCCTTATGTCCCTCAAATTCGTCCAAATAAGATACATTTACAGGAACGGCAGAGTTATCCGGGTATTCTGGAAACAAAGATCCGTCTTGCTGTACTTTAGCAGAAAGCAGAATCAAATCATTGGTCATTAGAAACATATCCCGATTAATATTACCCCGGTCTGTAAAACGCATCAGATTCGTATATCCGGTCACGATACGATAGCGCATCACAGCATTATCTTCAACAACCACGCGCTGTAAATTATTAATAATTCCATGATGAGCAAATTGGTAATCAACTAAATTCTCACATTGTTCCTGATCGCATTTCCAATAAGAGACCAATGTATCATAATTAGGATTAAACTTATTCAACGTATTGTTCCAAAAAAAGTCTTTCTGTTCCAATGCTTTCTTCCAAACACGTATTTCATCTATTTGCCCTTTAAAGTTCTTACCAATATAACAAGTATGCACTGCATCCGGTAAAATTGCCGGTAATGTGCCTGTTGTCTCTTTCAGTTCATTATTTACATATAACTTTACTGTACCATTATCGTATACCATGGTCAATTGCGACCAGGTATTCAGTGCAATTTCCGGAGTACAAGTAACAGAAGAAGTCCCGGCTTTTACAATCAGCGACCGGTTTTCTCCCAATTCCATAATCAGATTACTTTGATTATAAAGCTGAGCACCTTTTACCCATTCTACTGGTTTAATCCATATTTGCACGGTAGCTTCCGCCAGTCCGTTCAACTCATTTATAATGGTTGACGTTTGAACAAAACCAGTGCCATCATTATTTATCGCATAATTGGTTGTTTGCGAAAAAGAGTTTAAAAAGAAGCATCCCAAAATGCATGCTAACATAACTTTTTTTAAAACCATACTAATCAATTTAGATCATTAAATACATGATTAACAAAAAAAGAAACGAATCTTGACCCCTGCTATGAAGTTGTAAAGATTCGCTTCTTAAATTTCTCAAAAATTACAACACTATTTTTCTACAACTTTCTCCGATCTTAACAATATAAACTCCCTTTTGAGCTACAGGAATTGTTGTTACACTTGAAATAGGAGATTTGAAGGAAACCAATTTTCCTGAAACTGAATAAACCTGAATAGGAGATTTTGCATCTACCACCGTAATTTCACCGTTAGATGCCCAAACAACAGCGTTCTGGTCAGCTATCTTATAACTTATTCCGGTTGGAGAATCATTCCACTCCACATCTTCTATTTTCCCCGGAACATACTTATTATCAATTGTTTCTATTTTCTCCAGTTTTATATCACTAAATAATACAATCGCATTTTCAATACCACTACCTAACCACATCTTTATTACCAAAGGCAACTCTTTATAGTTAGGATCTGTATTATCTGCAATAGTTATATCCATGGTAGCAGTACTCCAATAGTCATTAAAGTCAGCATAGAAAGGTAGTTCCAATTCGCGATAAGTCCCGTTAGCCAAATCAGTACCATTATCTATTCCATCATAAGCAGAAGTAGCCAAAGTCAATTTCATTGCATTATTCCCTGAATTTGCAATAACCCGATATCCCATAGAAACACGGTAATTTGCTGCCAAAGGAATATCTGTATTTGAAAGCCAGAACATAGTAGCATTAGGCATTGCCTTGCTATTCTTTACAGCTCTGGGGTCAGACATGGTAGAAGCACTACCTTGATAGCAGAACAAATTGCCTAACTCACCACCATCTACAATCTGACATGCTTTATAAAACTCTTCAAACACAGCTTTATCTGCATCAGTTACATTAGCATACAAATCACTTCCCGGTCCTGTCACATCACCACCCACAGCGCATGCCAACCCGATAGAACCATCTAAGGCGTCTCCTAAACGGAAAGGAGCTTTACAGTTCCAGTTCGTAGAAGCCATTTCTTTAATGAATAATCCTGCTGCGCTACCCTGCTGTTGCTTACTAAATGTCCATGCAGCAGGAGCATAATTCTGAGCTGTTGCACCTAACAAAAAAAGACAAACAGTTGAAACCAAAAGTAAACTTCTTTTCATAATAATAAAATTAAAGTTAATAAATAAAACATTGATGTAACATCAATCAAATTATCATATTATATAATAATTCGATTTTTATTGGTGCAAACATAGATGATTAAATACAAATTAATGTTCAAAAACGGCTGTTTGTTATTCCAAAAATGTACCAAACAACGCATGTATAGGAGTTTTGAACGATTTTTGAAAATATATGATTGATTTTGAAAATAGCCCGGTTTAACAACTCATGATATCAAGACAAATGAATATATACACATATAAAGTAAAGGATATATAGTATCCATTACATATATTTGCAATTATTTATGTAGTATGCTTTCTGTTCGTCTCTTTTGTCTTCAAATGCGTGTTAGAATAATAGGACATCAACGCAAAATCACATAAAATATTCGTTTTTTGAAGCATTATTATATTTAACTTGAATTCGATATAAGATTAAAATTATCTTTCTTAGAAATAAAATTTTGCACAATCTTTCTTTTATATTGATTCGTGATATCCTACTATGTTCATCTACTCCAAGCATCACTTTTGTAACAACAAATCCGTTTCTACCGACTTTAGCGGTCTCTTCTCTGGTAATCCTAAACACCTAGTACTTGAAACAACTTCAAACATAATAAACAATTTTAAACACCGGAGACAATAAAGCACACCGTCTATTTATACTTATTTAAATCACAATTAAAATTACAGAAACTTGGTAATAGAGAATGATTACAATAAAATAAATCGCTATAACAATACCACCATAACATACTCATATTCAATAATTAAACAAGTAAATTTATTACTATTGCAAAAGTATACACTTAAGCTTGTGTTAATAACGTTTCTTTATACAATAACAGTATATACTTTTGCATGATAAAAGTATATATTATTGTATTCATTAATTTTATAGTTAAAGAAATAGATTAACAATGTTAATAACTACCCCCCGTTATCTTTGCTTCAAAAAGACATTATTTTCCCATACCCTTTGTTTATCTGTCACATTTGTTTTAATTTTGTCTACACTAATCAAAAAAACGATTATGAAAAACTATGGAAACGTACTAACCAGTTTATGCCGGTTTGTCGGATGTGTTCTATTGATGCAATGCTCCGTTTCTTCCTTACACGCTTTTCCTGATTATTATTTCAAACAACTATCCCTACAAGAAGGGCTATCACAGACAACGGTCAACTGCGTACTCAAGGATTACAAAGGAATCATCTGGATTGGTACTCAAATGGGATTGAATCGTTTTGATCAGTATGAACTTAAAAATTACTTTTATGATTCATATTCTCCTAATTCATTACCAGACAATGATATCTGCTTTCTAAAAGAAGACTCCCTGCTCAATCTATGGATAGGTACTCAGGAAGGATTGGCAATTTACAACCGGGGAGAAGATAATTTCACTTTGATCTATCATAACAATGCCCCTGTACAAGCAAAGGCCGCTTGTCTGCTGACGGACGGAATATTATTTGCAGGAACAGGACTGTGGATATACAGCTATGCCGATCGCCAATTGCACAGTCTCCCCATTATTAATAAAGGCAAAGCAATTAATGACTATTTTAAATATATCAAACCTTGGAAAAAAAATACGTATGTGGTAGGCACCCAATGGAAAGGTGTTTATCTCTACCACACAGACAGCCACCAATTAACCCCTTTCACCTCTTGCAAAAAACAACATATAAGTTCTTATTTTATTGACAAACAAAAAAACTTATGGTTATCACCTTATGGTGAAGGTATGATATGTTATGATGTAAACGGCCAAGAAATCGCTCGCTATTCCACACAAAATTCCGATTTGTGCAATGACATTATACTTGACATGCTCATTTACAAAGACGAACTGTGGATAGCTACCGACGGAGGTGGCATTGCGCGTTTAAATCTCGCAGACCGTACCTTTCGCACCATCGAACAGCAAAGCGGAAACAACAACTCACTGCCCAGCAATTCAATAAAAAGCCTGTATGTGGATCATTCACAAAACCTATGGGCCGGTACCATCCGAAACGGACTGTTGAATATTCGCGAAGTATACATGCACACCTTTCAAGATGTACCTTTAAACAACCTTTATGGTCTGAGTAATAAAATAACCTTATGCTTGTATGAGGAAGACGGTTTTATGTATATCGGGACAGATGGCGGAGGTATCAACCGGCTAAACCAAACTGAAAATATATTTAAGCATTACCCCTCATGCAGCAAAGAGAAAGTAGTATCGATAGCAGGATATAATTCAGAAGAACTGATCGCCTCCTTTTATGGGAAAGGACTCTATTTCTTCAACAAAAGAACAGGCCTCTGCCGTCCGTGCAACTTTATAAGCCCGAATCTCAGAGAGCAAATCAATTCCATGGGAATAGCTATCAACATATATCAATTTTCTCCCGGAAAATATTACATACTGGCAGAACAAGTATATATTTATGACCTGAAAACAGCCCGGCTTACCCCTGTACAGATGACACAAATACGCAAAGATACAGACACTCCAATCAGTAATCTTAAAGTTATTGCCTCAAACGACTCCATCACCTACCTTTATGGAGTTAAAAATATTTTTTGTCTGAACAACCGCACCCAAACACTGTCACCGATCTATTATTCCGATTTCAATATCACTATCAACTGTGTCTGCTGCGATTCGCAAGGAGATTTCTGGATAGCAACCAATCGCGGGTTACTAAGATACAACCGTCACAATAAATCTGCTGAAAAAATCGAGACGTCTCTGTTCAGTGAAGCCAGAACAACCGTTTATGATCCTACAGACCGAATTTGGATCGGTGCCCGAAACATGCTGTTCGCTTATTCCATATCGGATAAACGATTTACCATCTTCGACGAAAACGACGGGGCTTTAGCCAATGAATATATGTATACCAACGTTCCCATATCACAATCGGGAGACATTTACCAATGCGGAGTAAACGGCTTATTGCGTATTTGCAAAAATTACCCGTTTAAAGACGGCAATATTCCCACCATAAAATTAATGGATATAGAACTGAATGGAGCAACCATCACCAATCAAGTCTCAGCAACAGGCAAATTGACCATTCCCTATCATTACACCTCACTTATCATCAAACTGATAAGAAATGAAGAGGAGGTATTTCGACGGAGAATATACCGGTTTCACATTTCCGGTTTGGCACGCGATATCGAATCGTATGCTCCTTCTTTGGCTCTCTATTCACTATCTCCCGGTCATTATGAAGTATCCGTTTCGTGCAGTAACAGAGATGGTAGCTGGACAGAAATGACACCTATATTAAATCTGGAAATCCCCACTCCATGGTGGCAAAGTCCTTATCTGAAACTGGTACTGATTATTCTCTTTATCATTATCTGCATAGGTTATGTGACTTATTACAACCGGAAAAAAGAGCGTAAACTGCAATGGGAGCTGAAAGAACACAAGCAAAATATGAATGAAGAGAAAATACGTTTCCTCATCAATATGAGCCATGAGTTGAGAACACCCCTTATGCTTATATATGCACCGCTCAAACGTCTGCTTAATAAAGAGGCAATAACCGACAATAAACTAAAAGAACAACTGGAAAGTATCTGCCGACAAGTCAGACGTATGAAAAATCTGATTGAAATGGTACTTGATGTACGTCGCATAGAAATGGGGCAGAAAGTATTACATCTTTCCACTTGTACGTTCAACAATTGGTTGGAAGAAATCGCCGGGAGTTTCACAAATGAATATGCCAACAAGAATGTACGTCTCCTATATAATTTTGACAACCGTATTAAAGAATGGACATTTGATACCAGCAAATGTGAAATGATAGTATCCAATCTATTAGCAAATGCATTAAAATTCACTCCGGAAGGAAATTCCGTGACATTAACAACGCAAAAAGAAAAGGGAAACATACGTATTTCCGTCATCGATGAAGGTATCGGACTGGACGAAGAAGACATAAAACAGCTTTTTGTACGTTTCTATCAGGGAAAAGACTCAAAAGAAGGAAGCGGCATCGGGCTATCCTATGTGAAAGTACTGGTGGAACTGCAAGGAGGAAAGATCGAAGCCTATAATAATGAGAAAACAGGGGCCACTTTCTGCTTCGAATTGCCCGAAAGAGAAGATAAAAAAAATCCTTCTGAACAGTCCGTCAATATATCACTCAACGATGTGCTCCGTTTTTCCGACAGAGAAAGACAAGAACAAAAACCATCCCAAGAGGAAGAGAATTTCGACACACGCAACTATTCAATACTAATAGTAGAAGATAATATTGAACTGTCCAACTTTCTCAAAGAGGCCTTGAAGGAGCACTTCCAAAAAGTATATACAGCCAACAACGGAGAAGATGCATTCAACATTGCCACACAAAAATTACCCGATATCATTGTCAGCGATATCATGATGCAACAAGGCGATGGTCTGGAACTATGTCAACAAATAAAAAGGCAAGAAAAAACCTGTTTCATTCCCGTGGTGCTACTCACTGCGCGAACGGACATGGAAAGTACAGCATCCGGCTATAAATCGGGAGCTGATATCTATCTTACCAAACCTTTTGAAGTAGATGAATTAATAGTTATAGTACGCAATTTATTGAAAAATCGTAAGATATTACAAAAACACTATCGTAACTATGTGAGTAGTATATCCTCCTATCCAAATATAGAAGAAGAACCGAGTAATGCGGACGAAAGATTTCTCTTCAAACTAAATAATATTATCATAGAGAATCTAAGCAACAACCAATTGGATGTAGATTTTATAGCAGACAAAATGGGCATGTCGCGAACCACGCTCTACAACAGAGTAAAAGCAGTAAATTATGTGGGTATCAACGACTGCATCAATAATTTCCGTATAGAAAAAGCCCTTCAAATGCTACGTGAAACAGATTGCAATATGCTCGAAATATCAGAAGCGGTAGGGTTTAGCAGCCAACGTTATTTTAGCACATTCTTCAAAAAAATGGTAGGTTGTACCCCATCTAAATACAGAGAAGAGAATCAGAAACAGGAGTTAGAAGCAGGAAGTTAAAAGTTAGGAGTCGGAAGTTAGGAGTTGGGAGTTAGAATAAGAGGCACTATAAAATATTTTGTGTAAA
>NZ_HF991120.1:0-1617 GCF_000432295.1 Bacteroides sp. CAG:189 | reverse complement strand
ATATGAAATTCGTTGATAGAATAGATGAAGCTGCACGATTAAAGGATGCTCTTGCAAGAGAGAAGTCCTCGTTAGTCGTGATGTACGGTCGCAGACGGTTGGGTAAGTCAACGCTTATCAAAAGGGTGTTGTCGGATACGGATGTTTATTTCCTTGCCGATCGTTCTGAAGGCCAACACCAACGGATATTGCTTGCAAAAGTGATAGCACAGGTGTTCTCAGATTTCGACAAATTGACATATCCAGATTGGGAATCTATATTTCGTGCGGTCAATTATCGAACAGACAAGCGTTTTACTCTATGTTTGGATGAATTTCCGTATCTCGTAGAGCAATCACCAGAGCTGCCGTCTGTATTGCAGAAACTTGTTGATGAGAAGCTGTTGAAGTATAACCTTGTGCTTTGCGGTTCATCACAAAATATGATGTATGGACTGTTCCTTGATTCTACTGCGCCTCTCTATGGTCGTGCTGATGATTCCTTGATTCTACTGCACCTCTATATGGGCGTGCTGATGAAATAATGAGGCTTGCACCGATACGTTTGCCGTATATTCAAGAGGCTTTGAACCTTGATGCGATGAGTGCCATTGAAGAGTATGCCGTATGGGGCGGTGTACCGCGTTATTGGGAATTGAGGGAAAATAGAAGTTCGCTTGATGATGCCCTGTGGCGCAATATCCTTTCTGTAAATGGGACTCTTTACGAAGAACCGATAAAATTGTTTCAGGACGATGTAAAGGATATTGTTAAGACTTCGACGATAATGTCTTATATCGGTACTGGCGCAAATCGGCTTTCTGAGATTGCCGCAAGATGCAATGAGCCTGCAACCAACCTGTCGCGTCCATTGAAGAAACTTATTGATCTCGGATTTTTGGAGAAAGATGTTCCGTTTGGGATTGATGAAAAGAATGCGAAAAAGAGTCTTTACAAGATAGCCGATCCGTTTATGGCGTTCTACTATCCACTTGCTGATGCCTTATGGCACAATATCCTTTCTGTGAATGGAACACTTTACGAGGAGCCGGTAAAACTCTTTCAGGATGATGTCAAGGATATTGTCAAGACTTCGACGATAATGTCTTATATCGGTACCGGTGCAAACCGGCTTTCCGAGATTGCCGCACGATGCAACGAACCTGCAACCAATCTGTCGCGTCCATTGAAGAAACTCGTCGATCTCGGATTCTTGGAAAAAGATGTTCCGTTCGGGGTTGATGAAAAGAATGCAAAAAAGAGCCTCTATAAGATAGCCGATCCGTTTATGGCATTCTACTATCAGTTTGTTGTTCCTAATCGTTCGTTCATCGAACTTGATCGTCGTTTGCCAATAGAACAGGCTTTGAACGCCCATTTCTCAGAGTATGTGAGTATGCAATGGGAAAAACTGTGCCGGGATGCGGTTACAGGAAATATTGTCAATGGAGTGATTTATGGCAAGGCAAAACGCTGGTGGGGTTCTGTTCTCAATGAGGACAAGAAGCCGGAACAAGTCGAATTTGATGTGATGGCAGAATCGCTCGATAAAAAATATCTGTTGGTTGGCGAATGCAAATGGACAACCCAAGAGAATAGTAAACAACTGACAGCCGAACTTCTTCGCAAAGCTAATCT
>NZ_HF991119.1:113472-122002 GCF_000432295.1 Bacteroides sp. CAG:189 | reverse complement strand
CAGGTAAATTATATACATCCTTATCGTTTACCAATAAATCTATATTAGCATTTGAATAAACTATTATTAAAGTCTTATATTTACTTTGATAAGCTATATATGCAATATCGGTATCACTCAACGGATTATCTTTCTGATAACACTGTACACTTGTGTCTTCTTTATCATATGAAAACAAACTGCCGTTACCTATTGCATATACAAGTGTACCCGCAGGTTCTGAATGAGTAACATTATGGTAGGACATATAGGTTTGCCAACTCCCGATAGCATGCTGAGCAAATGCGATAATAGGAATTAATAAAGAAATAACAATAAATACCGTTTTCTTCTGCATAACTTAATCTGCTTTTAAAAAAGCACATAGTGTTTTCTCTATGTGCTTTTATTATAACTTGTTTATAACCTGTTTATTGTACCGATTTGAGGAATTTGCAGAGTTTATTAACAGCTTGTGCGCGATGGCTAATTTCATTTTTGATATTATCGCCGAGTTCAGCAAATGTTTGGTCATACCCTTCCGGAATAAAAATAGGATCGTATCCAAATCCAGAGATTCCACGTTTATCCATAACTATCTCACCTCTTATTATTCCTTCAAATACATATTTTTCGTTATTCATTATAAGTATAATAACCGTACGAAACTGAGCTTTACGATTTTTTACATGCTCTAATTCGTGAAGCAACTTCAGCATATTAGCTTCAGCATTGTGTTCATCTCCTGCATAGCGGGCAGAATACACTCCAGGAGCTCCATCTAATGCTTCCACTTCTAAACCGGTATCATCAGAAAAACAATCAATATTATAATTATTATGAACAAATTCAGCTTTCAATAACGCATTACCTTCTAAAGTATCAGCTGTTTCAGGAATATCAGCATAACAATTAATATCTTCCAAGCTCATAATACCTATCTCATCTCCTAAAATAGCAGATACCTCTTTTAATTTATGCTGATTATTGGTTGCGAAAACAAGCTTCCTTCTCATTGTTAATATAAATTATATGACTATCTAAATCAAAACAGTATAAATCAAATACTATAATCCCAACTTCGCCGATATCTCCAACATCCTCTTTATCGGCTTCACCGCTCTTTCCGCCACTTCCGGATCGACTAATATCTCCGGTGCTTCATTCTTCAGACAGTCATAGAGCTTCTCCAGCGTATTTAATCTCATGAAGCTACACTCATTGCATGCACAGGTACTATCGTTCGGAGGAGCGGGGATAAACGTCTTTTCCGGGCATTTCTTCTGCATCTCATGCAGAATACCCGATTCGGTGGCTACAATAAACCGTTGTTCACTGCTGTTAACAGCATACTTCAACAGGGCAGCTGTAGAACCGACAACATCGGCCAACTTTAACACCGTACTTTTACATTCGGGATGTGCAAGTACGACAGCATCGGGATATTGCGCTTTCAGTTCCAGAATCTTTTCTACCGAAAATTGTTCATGCACATGGCAGGCACCGTCCCATAATAACATCTGCCGGTTGGTAACTGAGTTGATATAATTCCCTAAATTACGGTCGGGCCCGAAAATAATTTTCTCATCTTTTGGAAAGCTTTCCACGATTTGCTTGGCATTGGTGGAGGTTACTACCACATCGGTCACCGCTTTTACGGCTGCCGTAGTGTTTACATAGGATATTACCGTATATCCCGGGTGCTCTTTGACAAATTGTGCAAACTGATCGGCCGGACAACTGTCAGCCAGTGAACAACCGGCATTCATATCGGGCACCAACACTTTCTTATCCGGACAGAGTACTTTGGCCGTTTCGCCCATAAAGTGAACACCGCACATCACAATAATATCCGCTTCCGTTTTGGCAGCCCATTGAGCCAAAGCTAAGCTGTCACCCACGTAATCAGCGATATCCTGTATTTCACCTTTCTGGTAGTAGTGACCCAGAATGATTGCATTCTTCTCTTTCTTCAGCTCGTTAATAGCTTTTATGAGTTCATTCATAATAATTTTATTTTCTCTTCCTTTTAGAAAGAAATTCTTTGTTAGTGATAATAACCTGTTAATAGTGTTAGCAAATAAAAGCGGTTTTTCTTGCCAGATTAGTTATTAGTCTCCAATAAACGATTATCAGTAGGTTATGAACGGACTGAAAAGAGTCTATTGATTGATAATAAGCTATCTTTTGCTATCTATTAACATCTTGTTGATAAAGTGCAAAGTTAAAAACTTTATGGATATAAACAGGGCATTATGTACTGAAAAATATGTTTAAGAATATGTCGAAAGTTTATATTAACTTTTTTGGATTGTTCATTCCACAGTTTCTTTATACCTTCTTCTGAATAATGCAAGAGATAGTTTTCAAAATCTTTGCCGAAAGTTTTGACAGGTTTTCAACGGTTATAAACAGGCATGTTAACAGAAAAGAATTACCTTTGCATAAAGAACAGAAGAATATGAGAAAATTGAAGATAACCGAACTGAACAGGATCAGTGCAGAAGAGTTTAAAAAGGCTGATAAACTGCCTTTGGTAGTGATATTGGATGATATCAGAAGTCTGCATAACATCGGTTCTGTATTCCGCACATCGGATGCTTTTCGTATTGAATGTATTTATTTGTGTGGTATTACGGCCACTCCTCCGCATCCGGAAATGCATAAAACTGCTTTAGGTGCTGAATTCACTGTAAACTGGAAGTATGTTAATAACGCTGTTGATGCTGTTGATAACCTCCGAAAAGAGGGATATATCGTTTATTCGGTAGAACAGGCTGAAGGGAGTATCATGCTCAATGAATTGAAATTGGATAAAACGAAGAAATATGCCATTGTCATGGGAAATGAAGTGAAAGGAGTGCAACAGGAAGTGATCGATCATTCGGACGGCTGCATTGAAATTCCTCAATATGGTACGAAACATTCACTGAACGTATCTGTGACGGCAGGAATTGTGATATGGGAACTCTTTATTCAGTTGAAAGCTTAATTTAGTTGAAAGTTGAGAGTTGAAAGTTAGCTGCGCTATACATACACGCTGCATAGTAACTTTCAATTTTCAACTCTCAACTTTCAACTCTCTCAAATTTGTCCGTTTTCCACCAGCAATATCACTCGTTCAGTGAGTTTATCTTCTCCTGTCGGGTCATATTCCTTTTTAAGACTGGCACCGAAAAGAGCGGCGAATGTTTGATAGAAACCTGCTTTGAAAGGGCCCATAAAGGCTTTGACCAGTTCAAACGAGGTTTGATTGCTTTGTCGGTCCACTAATTTTATCAACAGTTTACCTTGTGCAAAAGTTAATTTCTTCATACGTGGTGTATATTGTTCTTTGAGGCCCTTCTCTACCTTTTTGATGTGACGTTGCCGGGCTTTTTCGTTCGGCAGGGTTTGTAGATATTCGTATGTTTCGAGGATGGTCCGGTTTATTTCACGGGCAATGGGATACACCTTTTTGACATTTCTCACCAATTTGTAATATTCTCTCCGTTCTTTGTCATTTTTGAATTTTAGCGGTTTGAATATATAGACAGTTCGTAGTTGAACGTAAGGAATGGTATCTCCTTCGTAAATACAGACCGGAACAAGGTATCCGCCATTGTTTTGCTTCTCTTGTGCCCGGCTGGATAGAGATACAAAAAACAGAGCGAACAGCGTAAGTATTACTATGTTAGGCCTTATATTCATACTGCAAAATTACAAGATTATTTTATTATTTGTTCAATTCCTTGTAGTGTTAACCTATTTAAAGTATCTTCGTTGTCTTGTAAAAGTAAAATTAGATGAAAAACACATGGCTTTTACGCCTGTCCATAGTTATTAACTTCCTGTTGATAATACCTGTTAATAATGCTCAAAACCCTTCTGTGAGTTTTCTGGATGATGTAATGGAGGATATCTCTGTTAATAACGATGAAGAAGAAGAATTAAATTGGGAAAATGTCATCGAAGAACTTTCTGAACGAATTCAGCAACCTGTCAATTTGAATTCGGCCACAAAAGAGCAGTTGGAACAATTTCCTTTTCTCACCGATATCCAGATTGAAAATCTTTTGGCATACGTCTATATCAATGGGCAAATGCAGACTATTTATGAATTACAGTTGGTGGAAGAAATGGACTGGGAAACGATTCATTATTTACTTCCTTTTGTTTGTGTACAACCGGTTCATAAGAGAGAGGCTTATCCATCGCTAAAAAGCATATTCAAGTATGGGAAACATGAGTTATTAACTCGCATGGATATTCCGTTTTATACCCGTAAAGGGTATGAACAAACTTATTTAGGCCCTCCTGTATACCACTCTCTGCGATACGGATTCCGCTATAAAGAGCATATTTATGCCGGAATGACCGGTGAGAAAGATGCCGGTGAACCCTTTGGAGCATTGCACAATAAACAAGGGTATGATTACTATTCATATTATTTGTTCATAAGTAGGTTAGGCCGGTTGAAAACTTTAGCTTTGGGTAATTATCGTTTAAGCTTCGGACAAGGATTGGTGATAAGTACCGATTTTTTAATGGGTAAAGGAGCAAGCTTTTCTTCATTTACGTTTCGAAGTGGCGGCATACGGAAACATTCTTCTACGGATGAATACAATTACTTTCGAGGGATAGCTGCCGCCGTAAATTTGAATAAGTATTTTGTTTTGTCGGGTTTTTACTCGTATCGCCATATGGATGGGGTGGTTCAAGAAGGAGAAATAACCTCTATCTATAAAACCGGTTTGCATCGTAGCCGGAAAGAGGCCGACAAGAAGAATGTTTTCACAATGCAATTGGCAGGTGGAAACATAACTTACACGGACAATCACCTGAAATTGGGACTGACAGGTATATACTATTTCTTTAATCATCCTTTTGAACCTGATTTGCGGGAATATTCAAAATATAATATGCATGGCAATCGATTTTATAATGCCGGATTGGAATACGGATACCGTTGGCATCGCTTTTCTTTTCAGGGTGAAACGGCTATCGGAAAAAAAGGATTTGCTACTTTAAACAAGATACGGTATTCTCCTATGCAGGGTGCTCATTTATCGCTTATCTATCGTTATTATGCACATGATTATTGGGCTATGTTTGCCCGTTCGTTTGGTGAAAGCAGCAGTGTTCAAAATGAAAATGGCTGGTGTCTGAGTGGCGAAATAACTCCATCCCGTTATTGGAAACTGTTTGCTTCCATTGATTTATTTTCTTTTCCCTGGTGGAAATACAGGATCAGCAAACCTTCTCAGGGTGTGGACGGATTGCTACAGGTTACTTTTGCTCCTCACGAAAATCTTACTATGTATCTGAATTATCGTTACAAGCGGAAAGAAAGGGATGTTTCGGGAACAAACGGAAAAATAACATTGCCTGTTTATCATCATCGGTTACGCTATCGGCTGAACTATTCACCGGGAGAGTTGTTTTCCTTCCGTACAACGGCCGATTATAATCATTTTCATTCATTGGGAAAATTACCCGGCCAAGGTTATCAGCTTACACAGGTAATAACTTGCAGGCCACTTCATTTTCCGTTGAAAACAGAATTGCAGGGAAGTTATTTTCATACGGATGATTATGATACCCGGGTGTATATTGCAGAAAAAGGTCTGCTTTATACTTTTTATACCCCTTCTTTTCAAGGAGAAGGAGTGCGTGTAGCCATCAATCTGCGTTACGATTTGAATACACACTGGATGGTAATAGCCAAGTTCGGCCAGACTATATACATGAACCGCAGTGAGATTGGTTCGGGTTATGATTTGATAGCAAGCAATAAAAAAGCGGACCTGCAGATGCAATTGCGCTTAAAGTTTTAATATATTTGTGCAAGTATATGGTAAGACTGATTTGATAAATTATCATAGCTCGCTTATAAATCATCAAGCTATACATAATAATTAATCAGTCTTGAATCATAAAATCGCAAATCGTCAAATAGTAAATAGATATGACTGTTATTTATCCATCTCCTATTTTCGGCCCTGTTCATTCCCGCCGTTTGGGAGTATCATTGGGAATAAATCTTTTACCTTCCGATGGAAAGGTATGTTCGTTCGATTGTATTTATTGTGAATGTGGTTTTAATGCCGATCATCGTCCTTCCAAAGCGTTACCTACCCGTGAAGAAGTGCGGGAAGCTTTGGAAACCCGCTTAAAAGATATGCAGGTAAACGGTCCTTTTCCCGATGTACTGACGTTTGCCGGTAATGGTGAGCCTACGGCACACCCTCATTTTCCGGAAATCATAGAAGATACATTGGCACTTCGTGATAAATATTTTCCGAATACAAAAGTAAGTGTGTTAAGTAATTCCACATTTATTCATCGCCCTGCTGTTTTTGAGGCATTGAATAAGATAGATAATAATATACTGAAACTCGATACGGTGGATGATGAGTATATTCATTTGGTAGATCGTCCGGCAGGAAAGTATACCGTGTCCGATATCGTGGAACATTTGAAGGCATTCAAAGGAAACTGCATTATCCAGACTATGTTTATGAAAGGCACTTACCAAAGTAAAGATGTGGATAATACTTCTGATAAATATGTCTTGCCTTGGCTTGAAGCCGTAAAAGCAATAGCTCCCCGGCAAGTGATGATATATACGATCGATCGTGAAACACCGGATCATGATCTGGAGAAAGCTACACATGAAGAATTGGACAGAATAGTATCCTTATTGACAGAAGCCGGTATTCGTGCTACTGCTTCTTATTAAGACGTAGATAGACAACATCCGGATGTTTTGCCTGATAACATCCCCATGTTTTATTACACAACATCCCCATGTTCTGCACGGCAACATGGGGATGTTTTCTATATTGGAATAGTTTGTTTGTATCTATCCAACCTTATTTTTAGTAGAAAATTGACTATATGCAATATACCATCATAACTCTCAACTTTTAACTTTCAATTCCTCAATTTTCTCCAATAATTTCTTTTGCTCTTTCTAAGGCCACATTGATATTCGGACATATGTTTTCTTCTCCCAATAATTCATAGAAACCGGATTTTCTGAGTACATTGTGTACTTTCTCATTGACTCCCGAAAGTACGATTGTTGTCTTTTCCTTTTGAGACATTCTGCACAGGTTGGATAAATTGTGAATACCGGTTGAGTCGATAAAGGGCACTTTACGCATGCGGATGATACGAACGGCGGGGCGATCTCCCAACTGTGCCATAACCTCTTCGAATTGTGTAGCGATACCAAAGAAGTAAGGACCGTTGATTTCATATACCTCTACCCCTTTCGGAATACTCAGATGTTCTTCATGGACGGCTATGTCGAGTTCAGAATTCGGATCTATCTCGTTGGTAATAACAGAAATTTTGGTGGTTTCCATTACACGTTTCATAAACAATACACAGGCAATGATTAATCCTACTTCAATAGCAATGGTCAGATCAAAGATGATGGTTAGGAAGAAAGTGATCAGCAATACGGTAACGTCTGATTTCGGATTTTTCAATAATGCCTTGAATGTGCGCCATCCGCTCATATTATAAGAAACGATGACCAGTACACCGGCCAGACATGCCATGGGAATGTATTGCGCCAATGGCATTAGAAATAGAAGGATAAGCAACAGGACAACTGCATGAATGATTCCGGCTACAGGAGTTTTTCCACCGTTATTAATGTTGGTCATCGTACGGGCAATGGCTCCTGTTGCAGGGATACCGCCAAATAAGGGAGTTATGATGTTGGCAGCACCTTGGGCTATCAGTTCCGTATTGGAATCATGCCGGTCTCCTATCACACCATCGGCTACTGTGGCCGAAAGCAAAGATTCGATGGCCCCCAATACAGCGATTGTAATGGCTACCGGAAACAAATTTTTAATGGCTTCCCAATTCAGTGAGGGGACTACTGCATCAGGCAATTCGGAATTGATAGTAAAACGGTCACCGATGGTATCGATACAATCGATGCCACCATATGCTTTCATCAGATATACGGCAATTGTCACTACAATAATGGCAATCAGAGAGCCGGGTACTTTTTTTGAGAACTTAGGAGTGATGGCGATGATGACCACACTGATGATACTCACGATAGTATTCCACCAGTTCACTGTGTCGAAATGACGGAAATAAATCAGCCATTTTCCTATAAAGTCTCCCGGTACTTTCTCATCTCCGAAGTTCAATCCGAAAATATCGGCGATCTGTGTGGTAAAGATAGTTACGGCGATACCGCTTGTAAAACCTACAATAATGGGATAGGGAATGAATTTGATGACTGCCCCCAATTTGAATATACCCAATAATACCAAGATGACTCCTGCCATTAAAGTGGCGACGATGAGTCCTGCTTCTCCGTATTGTTGGATAATACCATAAATAATAACGATAAATGCTCCGGTCGGACCTCCGATCTGTACTTTGCTTCCACCTAACAGTGAAATGATAAATCCTGCAATGATGGCGGTGATAATACCTTTTTCGGGAGAGACCCCCGATGCGATACCGAATGCGATAGCCAATGGAAGAGCTACGATACCTACAATGATACCTGCCATAAGATCGGCTGGGGAAGTCT